>JBDTNI010000039.1:0-9979 GCA_039933815.1 Betaproteobacteria bacterium | reverse complement strand
CCGCGCGGCGCGCCTCGCGACGAGAACGGACTCGCCTCGTCGCAGACGCTGGGTGCCGTGTGGACGCCGGCCGCCGAGCGCGCGTACGAGCCCGATCGTGAGGTCGAGCTGGCGTGCCTGGAGATCGACGTCGAGTGCCTGCTGTGTCAGCAGCGGTTGCTCGGCGGACAGCACCTGCAGGTAATTGCCGAGCCCTTCGCGATAGCGGAGCAGCGCGAGGTCGTAGGCGTCGCGCAGGGCGGCGGCTGCGCGCGCCTGCTCGATCCGCTGGGCGTCGATGCTTCGCAGCGATGCGAGCTGATCGACGACGTCGCGGAGCGCTGCGGCGAGCGTCGCGTTGTATTGCGCCGCCGCGGCGTCGTAGTCCGCGTCCCTGCCGGCAAGGCTCGCCCGCAATCGCCCGGTGTCGAAGATCGGCAATGTGACGGCCGGTCCCGCACCGAAGGTTCCACTCGCGGCCGTCAGCAGGTGCGACACGCCGAGACTCTGCAGCCCCACGAACGCGACGAGATTGACGTTCGGATAGAACTGCGCCTTCGCCGCTGCGATGTCGCGGGCGGCCGCCTCGACGCGCCAGCGTTGTGCGACGACATCCGGTCGACGGCCGAGAAGTTCCGCGGGGACCGTCGACGGCACGGCAGGTGTCGCGACGGCATGAAGCGCCGGTCGTGCGAGCGCGCGGCCGCGGTCCGGCCCCTGTCCCAGCAGCGCCGCGATCTCGTTTCTGGCAAGCGTCATCCGCTCGTCGAACCGGACGATCTCCTCGCGCGTTGCGGGCAACGCCGACTCGGCCTGTTTCAGTTCGAGGCGCGAATCGAGCCCTGCCGCGTAGCGGTCGTGGGTCAGTGCGAAGATGCGCTCGCGTTCGGCGAGTGTTGCAACCGCGACATCGTGCTGGCGGTAGGCGTGCTGGAACTCGACATAGGCGCGCGCAACGTTCGTCGACAGCGCGAGGCGCGCCGCGTACTCGTCGACCTCGGCTGCCCGCGCGGCGCCGAGTGCCGCGTCGAAGGCGGCACGGCGCCCGCCCCAGAAATCGATCTCCCAGCCGAGCGTCGCCCGCAGATCGTTGACGGTATGCGTGCTTCCGCCGAGCGGCGGTGGAACCAGCCCGTTCCGGGAGAAGCGTTCGCGCGTGCTCGCCGCCGTGCCGTCGATGCGTGGACCCCGCGCCGCGTCAGCGGCCCCAGCCGCAGACAGTGCCTGGCGGGTACGCGCCGCGGCGACTTCCAGTGACGGGCTGCCCGCCAGGGCTTCCAGCACCAGCGCGTCGAGTTGAGGATCGTCGAGCGACGTCCACCAGTCCGTCGCGGGCCATGCGGCCGGCGTCGACACGGCACCCAGCGTCTGCGACGAGGCGAGTCCGTTCGCGTCGCGAGGCGCGTCGCGCGGCCCAAGTCCGGCGGTGCTGGCGCAGCCGGTGAGCCACGCGGTTACCGCCAAGGCTGCCAGCAAGAAGTGTCGGGAGGGGCTCGTCATGGATTCAGTGGTCTGCATCGTTGTCGCGGAGGTTGCCCAAGCCATTGATGCCTAGGCAACTATTGGCATAAAAAAATCAGCGGTTGTCGATCACGCGGTTGAGCAGGCTTTCGAGCGTCGCCACCTCGACCCGCGTGAAACCCTTCAGGAACCGCGCTTGCACGACCTCTTTCGCCGCCAGCAACTGCGGGTACAACGCGTTGCCCGCGGCCGTCATCTCGAGATTCATCGCGCGCCGGTCGTCGGGGCAGGGAACGCGCCGAATCAGGTCCTTCTGCTCGAGCCGATCGATCATGCGCGTCATCGCGCCGGGGTCGTACGAGATGTTCTTGCACAGCTTCGACGCCGAATCCGCCTCGTGATTCGCCACGGACGCCAGCACGATTAGCTGCGCCGCCGTGATGTCGAACTGCGCGAGTTCACGATCCATGGCGTCAATCAACTCGATTCGCAGCCGGCTGACGAGCCGAATGATTCCGTGATGCGTACCGGCGCCCGGCGCGGCGGACGCGCGAACCGGTGGAGCGGACGTCGCGGAGGGTGCGGAGCGAATGTTTACCATGCCGGGAAATATAGATGCCTAGGCAACAATTGTCAAGGCTGCCTTTTCGGGGGCGACCCGCGCGCGGGTGCGCAACAGGGATACGGGCGAGCGTGCAGCGCTCGATCAACCACGGCGGACGTCCGGGAATTCGGAGTGTCCGCCGACGTTGACCGCGTGCAGGTTCGTTGCGCATGCGTTTGACAACCCGTGGCGATACGCGCAAATTGCGCGTTCGGTCCACTGCGAAAGGGGGTGATCCATGAAGAGAATCTTGATCGGAACGGCGCTGGCCCTGTTCGGTCTCGCTCCAACGATCGGCTCGGCATGCGAATACAACGACGCGACCTCCGCGTCGGCCGGCACCGTCGCCCGGCTGGCAGTGGCGTCCGCGCCCGCGGCAAGCAAGGTACCTGCGCCTGTCATCGCGAAGGCGCCGCTCGCCAGGCAGGCGAAGCAGTCCGGCGACAAGGCAACGTCGACGGTTCAGGACACACGGCTGGCGAAGGTAGCCGCCAACAACTAGATTCGTTCCGAAAGAGACTCTAAAGGCCCGCGGCGCGGGCCTTTTTTTGCGCTTTGCATGAACGCCACCGCGCGGTGATCCGGCGAACGCCGTCGAATCAATACCCGCACGCGGTGGTGAACAACCGGCCGTCGCTGTGGCAGCCGTTAGTCCTCAAGGAACGCCAGCAGGTCATTCGTCAGCCTCGTTTTCTCCGTCGCGAACAGGCCATGCGGCGCGCCTTCGTATTCGAGCAGCCTGGACTGTTTGATGCCCCTCTCGGCGGCACGCCCGGCGGCATCGATCGGCACGATCTTGTCGCCGGTGCCGTGCACGATCAGCGTGGGGACCCGGAACGCGGCGAGATCGGGGCGAAAATCCGTCGTCGCAAACGCTTTCGCGCATGCGAGCGTCGCTTTCAGCGAAGCCTGCATCGACACCGATCGCGCCCATTGCAGTAGCTCGTCGCTTACCGGGTGAGACATGACTCCGACGCCGAAAAAATCGGGAAAGAAGCTTCCGAAGAATTTCGCACGGTCATCCTGCAGGGCCTTGCCAATTTCGTCGAAGGTCTTCTGCGGCGTTCCCTGCGGGTTATCGGCCGCCTTCAGCATGTAGGGAACCACCGACGAAATCAAAGCTGCCTTGACGACCGACTTCCCGCCGTGACGTGACATATAGCGCGCGACCTCGCCCCCGCCCATCGAGAACCCGACGATCGTCGCCCCGGTAGCGCCCGTCTTGTCGATGACGACTGCGAGATCGTCGGCGAGCGTGTCGTAGTCGTAGCCGGACCACGGCTGTGTCGATCGACCGAAGCCGCGGCGGTCGTAGGCAATGGCCCTATACCCGGCGTCGGCGAGTGCCATCGCCTGGTCATCCCAGCTGTCGGCGGACAGGGGCCAGCCGTGCAGGAGCACGACAGGACGGCCGGAGCCCCAATCCTTTACGAAGAGGTGGGTGTTGTCGGATGTGGTCACGTAGGGCATCGGAAGGTTCCTCCGCTTCGAATTGAGGGAGGCTCGCATTCAGGGCCGGACTTGTCCAGCGGCATCGTCGGACAACACGCGTAGGACAACGACGATAGTCGGCACCGCATTGGGTCCGGCGGCCGTGCGCGCTTAACGCGAGCGATACCGCCAAGCACTCCGTGAGCGGAAAACTGCCGCCCCGCGGCAGCCGAAACACCGCTGGCGCGTGCTGCATGCCGCACATCGGTCGACCGCGACCGTTGCGATCGCAGCGCACGGTCCTTGCTACTTCGATATTGGTCGCGCCCAAGACCCGCATTCGATGATGACCCGGACGCGACGATCGTTTGCCGCGCGACGTTTGCCCCCTGAGGGAGATGACATGGATGGCCGAACTGCCTGGCTTCTGCGCAATGGCGCCATCGCCGTTGCGCTCTATCTGTCGATGGTTGAACACGTCGACTGGCTGATGCCTGCAGTGGTGTGCTTCGCGTGGTGGGGCCTTGCAACCGCAGTGTGGACGGTACCCGGTGGGCAGAGCCGGCCGCGGCCGACGGAAACGGCACCCGCGCACACCGCGATGCTGTTCGACCTGGCGGTGCTCGGCTCGATGTTTGCCGCGCACTGGTATTGGACGGCCTTCGCCTATTCACTGGCGCGAGGCTGCGACGCGCTCACACAGTCGCGCGCGGTGGGCAAGTCCTGACGCGGCGTCGCGTGGTCAGCGTTTCTGCGCCACCACCATGAGGTTCTTGCCCATCACGTGCTTCAGCGCGCGGTCGGCGAGCCGGCTTATCGGAAACGCAAACCGATCGTAGAGCCGCAGCGCACGACGATCGATGGCGCCTTCGCGTGAACCGGCCACACGGTACGCGAGTGTCGCGAGGAATCCGAGCGAATCGACATAGCCCGATGTGACGACGTCGAGCGCCGCGCGTTCGACCAGCGCGATGAGCGCCGGGCGACGATAGCGCCGGAGGTGACCCACGGCGCGGTCCATGCTGGTGAACAGCACCGGGAAAGCCGGGACGTAGACAAGGAGGCGCCCGCCCGGGCGTAGCGTACGCGCGACGTCGCGCAGCGCACCCGCGTCGTCGTCGATGTGCTCGAGGACATTGAACGAATAGGCGAAGTCGACGCTGCCGTCGTCGATTGAGGCAAGGCTGTCGTGCACGATCAAACCGGCGGCGGCCATTGCCTGGCGCTGCGCCGCGTCGATTTCGACGCATTCAACGGCATGGCCTTCACGCGACAGCGGTAGCGCAAACGTCCCGACACCGGCCCCGAAGTCGAGCATCCTTGCACCCTTGGGCGCGTGGCGCCGCACCAGATCGAGAAGCGCCTGGTTGTAGTTGACGGCCTCGCGCATGACCTCGAGGTTCTCGGCACCCGCGTAGCTTGCGTCGCTCACGGCGTGATCCTGCGCTTTGCGCCGAAGACCCACAACGTCGAACCCCAGTAGTTGACGATCGCGCCCAGCACCGCGCCGGCGGCCAGCGGTACCACCGGCCGCCCGGTGAGCACCGGGAATGCCGCGACGAGCGTGAAAAAGACGGCGAGATTGGTGAGGGCTCCGATCACCTGCGTGACCAGGTATCGCAAGTACTCGGCGCCGGCGTGCTGCCGTTGGGTGGGGCCGAACACGAAGCGGCGATTCAGCAACCACGTAACGAGAACGGCGACCGAAAACGATACGGCGCGGGCCGCGTACACGGAGGGCGTCACCGATCCGAGCATCGCGGTAAGGACGCCCGCGTCGACGACGAAGCCGACCGCGCCGACGAGCGCGAAGCGGAGTAAACGGATGGAGTTCACGGCAGCGGAGCGGGCGGCGATGGCGTCGGTGTGAACGAATGCAGCGGTCGGAAGGGGGAGCGTTTGGGGCGGACCGCGGAGCGGAATCGTAGCGGCAACGCGGCGTGCGGTCGAGCGCGGCAGCGCCGCGTCCGACAACCGCGAGCCCATCGGTCGGTCAGGCACGGCGCCTGGGATCGCCGCCTATAATCCTCCGAAGCCGCCGCCGGGCGATCCATCGCGCCGCGCGACCGCGGCGCCCTTCAATGACGGGGTACGACCATGCGTGCCGAGTCCGGATTGTCTCGCTGCTTCCAGGCGGCGGTATTTGCAGCGATGCGTTCGTCCGGTGTCGGCTCGAAGCGTCGGTCATCAACGAAGGTTCGACGGTGAACGTGCCGCCACCACCGCTCGCCGCAAATCGCTGCCTCGGCGCCACTGACCGTGCTCGACAGCGTCAGGCCCTGCGTCGTTGCGCGTGGTCGCTGCGATGACGACCGTGACGGGAAGCTGCCTGTGCGGAGCCGTGCGTTATCACGCAGGCGGACCGTTGCGCGACGTCGTCATCTGCCATTGCGATATGTGCCGCAAGGCGCATGGACACGTGGGCGCCTATACGGCGGTGGCAGCGGAATCGTTCCGACTCGTGGAACCGCGTGGCCTCAGATGGTATCGGTCTTCGACCGACGTGCGCCGCGGATTTTGCGGCGAGTGCGGATCGACGCTGTTCTGGGTACGTGATGGGACCGACAGGTTATCGATCGCGGCTGGCACGCTCGACGCACCGACGGGCCTTCATACGACGCTGCAGATCCACGTCGGTAGCGCCGGCGACTATTACGCTGTGGACGGGTCGATACCGATCCGCGAAGGGTGAGCAAGGCCGTGGGCAACCGCAGGACGGCGACGTCGGGCGGCGCCAAACCTTCGCACGCGCAGTCGGGCAAGGGGCCCGTCGAATCGGCGACCGGGCGCGCGAGAGATCATCCGCCGACGCCCTATGTGGTCGGGTTCTACCTCGTACCCGATTTCCCCATGATGGCGTTCGCCGCGGCGATCGAGCCGCTGCGCTCGGCGAACCGTGTCAGTCGCGAGAGTCTTTATCGATGGCGCCTCTTTTCGCGCGACGGTGCGCCGGTGCGCGCCAGCAACGGCGTCGACATCGCCGTGCATGCGGCGATCGACGACGACACGAATCCGCCGGACCTCATACTGGCATGTGCAGGAACCCGCGACGCGGGCGCCGGCGACGCTGCGGTGGCGAAGTGGCTACGATCGCTCGCCAGGCGCGGAACCGACATTGGCGCCATCAGCCTCGGCGCATACGTGATCGCCAACGCGGGGCTCCTCGACGGAAGGCGTTGCGCGCTGCATTGGGAGAGCCTCGCAGCGTTTACCGAGCAGTTCCCGCGGATCCGTACGACGTCGGACATTTTTGTCGTCGACGGCAATCGACGCACATGCTCGGGCGGTACGGCGGCGCTCGACATGATGCTGCAGCTCATCACGGAGCGTCAGGGTCGAGCACTTGCAAGCGACGTCTCAGAGCAGTTCATCCATCCGCGGATACGCGACATGCGCGATCCGCAGCGGATGGACCTGCCCAACCGGCTCGGTGTCATGAACGAACGGTTGGTGTCCGCGATTGCGCTCATGGAATTGCCCGGCGACGAACCGCGACCGGTGAACGAGATTGCGACGCAGGTCGGTCTTTCTCCTCGACAGCTCGAGCGGCTGTTCGAGCGTCACCTTCATTCGAGTCCGAGCCGGTACCATCTCCAGCTGCGTCTCGACCGTGCACGATCGATGCTGCTGCAGACGACGAAGCCGATTCTCGACGTCGCTGTCGCGTGCGGCTTCGCGTCCGCGTCCCACTTCAGCCGTTGCTACCGAACCCGTTTCGGCCATCGGCCTCGCGACGAGCGCAACGGCTCGTCGCCCGTCGCACGCCCGGTGCGGCGGGCGTGACGCCAGAGTCGGTGCGGCACCCGGGGGGGACGATCGCCGTCAGCCTCAGAGCTTGTCGGCGTAGTCCTTCTGCACCTGCGGGATGCGCTCGTGCGATCCCAGAAACGCATGCTTGGACATGTCCGGCGAGTATTTGCTCGCGGCCGGGCGCTTGCCGACCGATTCGGCGAGCGCGCGGATATGGTGAGGGCCCGCGCCGCAACAGACGCCGAGGTAGCGGATGTCGAGTTCGGCGGCCTGCTTACCGAAGTCGGCGATTTCGAAGCGATTGCACGTGAACGGATCGAGTGCGACCGGAAACGGTCGCGCGCCTTCGTCGAAGTGCCAATGCGAATCGCGCAGCGACTGGAAGGACGGCTGTTCATCGCTCGTCCGAAAGGGTACGGGAAGCGCGGCGAGGTGGATCGTGACCCGGCTGCGTATCGCGCGCAGCAGCGGCATCATCGTTGCCGGTCCACGGATGCAGTTGAGGCCCACGACATCGGCGCCGGCGTCGGCAATTCGCGCGCACGCATCGGCTACCGACCAATTTTCCCGCGTGACGTCCGCCTTGTGCATCGCGAGCGTGATTACCGCCACCTGCTTCGCCGCCTTGATGACGTCGAGCGCGATCAAAGCCTCCTGCGCGTAGCTGAAGGTCTCGCCGATGACGAAGTCGACACCCGCATCGACGGCCCAGCCCACCTGCTCTTCGAACATCGCGCGCACGGCCTTGTGAGTCGCGGGGTCCGCCGGGTCGTAGATGTTGGTGTTGCAGATATCGCCCGCGAAGAGTGTGCCGGTTTCCTTCGCGACGGCCTTGGCGAGCTCCAGCGCGCGCCGGTTGATCGGCTCGAGGTCCTGTTCGCGGCCGATGACGCGCAGCTTCTCGCGATGCGCGTAATACGTCAGTGCTTCGACGACATCCGACCCCGCATGCACGAAGTCGCGGTGAAGCTGCGTCACGGCATCCGGGTGCTCGAGCACGACCTCCGGCACGAAGGCGCCGGCCTGAAGATAGCCGCGTCGCTCGAGCTCGAACACGTACCCTTCAGCGCAGATGACCGGACCCTGATCGAGGCGCTGCAGAAGCGTCGGGGGCATCGCGTTCGACATCGGGAAAGCTCCGTTTAGAGGGTGCCCCGACTATCACATCTCCGTCCGCCCATGACCCGCCGCAAACCGACGCCCTCTGATCCCCGTGCGACATCCGTGGTCGCCGCGGGGTCGACCTGCGGGCGCGTTGTTGCAATCCGGCTGTCCGCCCTGAGCCAGCGCGTGTCGTTTCTGGAACATTTGGTCGGGGGCGGGGCGACTATCCTTCGGCGAGGCGCGCCATCCCGCGTGCAGCCACTGCCTGATTGGCCATGGAAACGATCCGGTTCATTTTCGACAACCTGCCCGCCATCGGTCAGCGGACGCTCGAGCACGTGTCGATCGTCGGCGTCGCCGTGCTGCTGGCGGTGGCGACCGGGGTCCCGATCGGCATCGCGATCACGCAGAACCGGCGCGCCGCCGACATCGTCCTCTACATCGCAGCGATGATCATGACCATTCCCTCGATCGCGCTGTTTGGCGTCATGATCCCCGTGCTGTCGCTGATCGGGCAGGGCATCGGCTACGTGCCGGCCGTGATCGCAGTACTGCTCTACTCGCAGCTGCCTATCATCCGCAATACGTACACGGCGATCAGCAACATCGATCCCGCGCTGCGTGAGGCGGCGCGCGGGATGGGCATGTCGCCGCTCGAGCGGCTCCGGCAGGTGGAAATCCCGCTTGCCGTACCCGTGATCATGGCGGGCGTGCGCGTCGCCGTCGTCATCAACATCGGCATCACGGCAATCGCCACGTACATCGGCGCCGGCGGACTTGGCGCATTCATCAGCCGCGGCATCTCGCAAACCGACCCGCGACAGCTCATCACGGGTGCGATCGCCGTGAGCCTGCTCGCGATCGCTGCCGATTACGTGCTGCTCTGGGTTCAGCATCGTCTTACGCCCGTCGGCATTCGCGCGCCGCGGCTGCGTGCGAATCGCACGGTGGAAGGGACAGCCCCAGCATGATCAAGCTCGAGAATCTGACGAAGGCATTCGATACGCCCGCCGGCACGGTCGTCGCGGCGGACCGCGTCAACATGGACGTGGCGGATGGTGAGATCTGCGTGCTGCTCGGCCCGTCGGGCTGCGGCAAGACGACGACGCTGAAGATGATCAACCGGCTTGTCGAGCCGACGTCCGGCAAGATTTACATCGACGGCAAGGACACCGACAAGTACGATCCGGTCGAGTTGCGTCGAACGATCGGTTACGTGATCCAGCAGATCGGCTTGTTCCCGAACATGACGGTCGAGGAGAACGTCTGTGTCGTTCCGAAGCTGCTCGGCTGGGATTTGAACAAGGCACGCCAGCGTGCGAGCGAGCTGCTGGCGACGATCAATCTCGAGCCTGCGATCTTCCTCAAGCGCTATCCGAAGGAACTGTCGGGCGGCCAGCAGCAACGCGTCGGCGTCGCGCGCGCGCTTGCCGCGGATCCGCCGGTGCTGTTGATGGACGAGCCGTTCGGCGCCATCGATCCGATCAACCGCGAGGTGATCCAGGACGAGTTCCTGAAGATGCACCGCCGGTTGAAGAAAACCGTGATGTTCGTCAGCCACGACATCGACGAGGCGGTGAAGATGGCCGACAAGATCGCGATCTTCCGCGCCGGCAAGCTCGAGCAGTTCGACAGTCCCGACAACATCCT
>JBDTNI010000038.1:0-9982 GCA_039933815.1 Betaproteobacteria bacterium | reverse complement strand
CGATCATCGTCGACGAGGCGCACGAGCGCAGCCTCAACATCGACTTCCTGCTGGGTTACCTGCGCCGGTTGATCGATCGCCGGCCCGACCTCAAGGTCGTGATCACGTCGGCCACGCTCGACGCCGCGCGCTTCGCGCAGCACTTCGGCACCGCGCAGCATCCAGCGCCGGTGATCGAGGTGTCGGGACGGCTGTACCCGGTCGACATCCGCTATCGCCCGCTCGGGTCGACCGACGAGGAGGCCGACGACGAGGAGCCGCTCGAGGAGGCGATCGTGGGCGCCGCCGAGGCGCTGTGGCGCGAAGGGCCCGGCGACATCCTGGTGTTCCTTCCGGGCGAGCGCGAGATCCGCGAGACCGGCGACCTTGCGCGCCGCGCGTTCGCGCGCCGACCCAACGCCGGCGCGTTCGAGGTCCTGCCGCTCTACGCGCGCCTCTCCGTGCCCGAGCAGCAGCGCGTGTTCGGCCCCTCGCACGGCCGCCGCCTGGTGCTCGCGACGAACGTCGCCGAGACCTCGCTCACCGTTCCCGGCATCCGCTACGTGGTGGACAGCGGCCTGGCGCGCGTGAAGCGCTATTCGGTGCGCAACAAGACGACGCTGCTGCAGATCGAGAAGATCGCGCAGGCGTCGGCGAACCAGCGCGCGGGACGTTGCGGCCGAGTCGCCGACGGCATCTGCATAAGGCTCTACGGCGAGGACGACTACGCCGCGCGACCGGCGCACGCCGACCCGGAGATCCTTCGCAGCTCGCTCGCGGCGGTGATCCTGCAGATGACGGCGCTCGGGCTCGGCGACGTCGCGGTGTTTCCGTTTCTCGACCCACCGGCGCCGCGCGCGGTCACCGACGGCTACCAGCTGCTGCAGGAGCTCGATGCCGTGGACGCGCAACGCGCGCTCACGCCGCGGGGGCGTGAACTCGCGAGGCTGCCGCTCGATCCGCGGATCGGCCGGATCGTGCAGGCTGCGCGCGACACCGGTTGCCTTGCCGAGGCGCTCGTCATCGCGAGCGCGCTTTCGGTACCGGATCCGCGCGAGCGTCCGCTCGAGCGGACGCAGGCCGCGGATCAGGCGCACCTGCAGTTTCGCGACGAGCGCTCGGACTTCCTGTCGCTGATCGCGTTGTGGGAGTTCTTCGACGATCCTGCGCAGCGCGCGCTATCGCACCGCGCGCGTGTCGAGGCCTGCCGCGGGCGATACGTGTCGTTCCTGCGGATGATCGAATGGCGCGACGTTCACACCCAGTTGCGCGCCGTGCTTGCGGAGGCGGGATGGCCGGTCGACGTCGCCCTTCCCGCGTCGATCGATGCCGCGCGCTACGCGACACTGCACCAGGCGCTGCTGGCGGGCCTGCTCGGCAACATCGGCGCGAAGTCGGAGCCGGCCGCGACGATGGGCGGGCAGTACGACGGCGCGCGTGGCATCCGGTTCTTCATCCATCCCGGATCCGGTCTCGTCCGCAAGGCGCCGAAATGGATCCTTGCCGCCGAGCTCACGCATACGACGCGCCTGTTCGCGCGCTGCGCCGCGCGCATCGAGCCCGAGTGGATCGAGGCGATGGCGGGCGAGCGCGCGACGCGCGATTACTTCGACGCGCGCTGGGACGAGACGCGCGGCGACGTCGTGGCGTCCGAGCGCGTTCAGCTGTACGGACTCACGCTCGTGCCGCGGCGGGCGGTCGTGTACGGGCCGATCGCGCCGCGCGAGGCGCGCGCCGTGTTCATCCGCGACGCCCTGGTCGCCGACCGACTCGGCGTCGACGCGCCGTTCGCGCGACACAATCGCGCGCTGATCGCTGAGATCGCCGAACTCGAGCACAAGGCGCGGCGCGAGGACGTTCTCGTCGACGACGCGGCGATCGCCGCCTTCTACGAAGAACGGGTTCCCGCGGACGTGCATTCCCGGGCAACGTTCGAGCGATGGCGGCGTGCCGACGAGCGTACGCATCCGGAGCGACTGCGGCTGACACGCGATGCGCTGATGCGGCACTCGGCGTCGGCAGTGACACCATCGCTGTTTCCGGCGGCCATCGAGATCGCGGGCAATTCGGTGCCGATCGCATACCGGTTCGCGCCGGGGCATCCGCTCGATGGACTGACGGCGACCGTGCCGCTGACGCTGTTGAACCAGATCGATGATGCCGCGCTGTCGTGGCTCGTCCCGGGTATGGTGCGCGACAAAGTGACGCACGTGATCCGCGCGCTGCCCAAGGCGTGGCGCAACCGGCTGGTGCCGGTTCCCGAGACCGTCACCGATTTTCTCGAGCATCCCCGTGTCGACGGACAGCCGCTCGGGGCGGCGCTGCGCGATTACGTCGCCGGCCGTCTTGGCGACGCGCCGCCGCTGTCGCAGTTCGCTCCGCCCGATCTTCCCGCACATCTTGCGGTCAACGTTCGCGTGGTCGACGCCGCCGGCGAGGAGCTCGCCATCGACCGCGACCTCGTCGCGATCCAGCGGCGGCTGCGCGAGGCGGCGCAACTGTCGTTCGCGGCGGCCGCTCCGGCGCTCGAGCGGACGGGCCTGCGGCACTGGGACTTCGGCGAACTGCCCGAGTCGCTGACGATCCAGCGCAACGGACACGCGGTGACCGGCTTCCCCGCGCTCGTCGACGAATCCGACGGCGTCGCGCTGACGCTGCTCGATACGCGCGCGGCCGCGGACGCCGCGACGCGGCGGGGTGTCGTCCGCCTCATCGCGCTCGAACTCGGCGACGCGTGGCGCCGCGCGCTCGGGCGATCGACGGCGTGGACGACGATCGGATTGCAGATGCGCGGCGTCGCGTCGATCGACGACCTGCAGGAGGACTTGGGTGCGGCCGTCGCCGACCGGGCGTTCATCGGTGACGACGCTCTGCCGCGCGATCGCGACGCGTATTCGGTCCAGGTCAAGCGCGCGCGCGCCCGGCTGCCGGCGGTGGCCGACGCCGCGGTCGCGATCCTGACGCAGATCGCCGCGGCCCACGCCGAACTCTCGCAACAACTGGCGCGGCTGCCTGCGGCGCAGCGCCCGCTCGGCGACGAGCTTCGCGCGCAGCGCGACGCGCTCGTCCATCGGGGTTTCGTCGCCACGACCCCATGGGAGTCGCTCGGTCATATCCCGCGCTACCTGCAGGCCATGCTGCGGCGCGTCAAACGTTACCCGGAGCACGCCGACCGCGACGCGCGGCACGCGGCGCAGGTCAATGCGTGGTGGGCGCGGTATCGCGAGCGGACCGCGGCGCTGTCGCGGGCGGGCACGGCGTCGCCGGCGCTGGAGCGATTCCGCTGGATGCTCGAGGAGCTGCGGGTCTCGCTGTTCGCGCAGGAGCTGCGCACGCCGGTACCCGTGTCGTTCAAGCGTGTCGAAAAGGCCTGGGCCGAATTCTCGCGGGACGGCTGATCGTGAAGGCGCAGTGGCATACATTTCGCCCGCGTGCTAGAGTCGGTTCGCCGAAAAAACCGCTAAATCATTGAAGTCGCTGGAAGCGCACATGCTGACGCCGATGCACCTTCCGCCAAGCCTGTGCGCCAGAACGTAACGACCAGCGCTGCGCAGGGTCGCCGTCCCATCCCCAGGGAGCTGGCGAAAATCCTCGCCGACTGCCGCGACATCACGGTCCACCGGCTGCTGATTTCGTTCACCGCCCTGCTCGATCGCGTCTGCGACATGCTGATGGAGCGCGCTGGCAAGTCCGACGCGCGCGCGGAGCAGCAGATGCTGCTCGAGGCGCGACAGCTGCTGGTGACCGATCGCGCGGCCGTCATGAGCGAGTTCGAGAAGCGGCTGCGGGCGCACATCGAGGAGCGCGTGTCGGGCCGGTCGGACGAGAAAGCCGATTTCTCGAAGGTCGACGCTACGAAGCTCGCGCTGATCGACCTCAACACGGTCGACGAGTCGGTGCTCGTCGGCAACATCGTTCGCGTCGTGGAGAACGTCTGCCACGAGGAACTCGTCACGCTGAATCGCGGTATCGGCCATCTGCTCGGCAAGCCGCACCTCGAAGCGTCCGCCAATCCGCTCGGCCCGTCGACGATCATCGTCGCGTTCGCGGAAGCGCTCGGCGCGCTGAAGGCGGAGGATCGCGCGCGGTTCCAGATCCTGAAGGAGCTCAACCAGTCGCCGCTCGGCGAAGTGGCGGCCATCTATGCCGACGTGAACCGCCACCTTGCGAACCTGCGGATCGTTCCCGCCGGAACGGTGCGGTCGCCGGCGTCGCGCGGCCGCGCGCCCGCACCGGGCAAGCGCGACGCGGAGGAAAAGCCGGAGGCGCCCGCGCAGTCCGCCGAGATCGACGTGATGTCGATGTTCCGACGCATGGCGTCGCACGGCGGGTTCCCGCTGACGGGGCATCCCGCGCCGCCGACGCGCGTCTACCCGTCGCTGCCACCGACGCCGTCGGGGTATGTGCCCGGTGCGCCGATCGTCGCGACGCCGGGGTTGCGCGAGGGCCTGACGCGTCTCCAGCAGGGCCACACCAACTTCGACGTCGAGGGCATGCAGGTCGCGTTCTCCGGCATCCCCGAGGGACTGCACAACGTCCTGCGCGACCTGCAGGAATCGCCGCTCGGCCAGCGCGCCAACCAGCTCGAGGCGATGACCATCGAGATGGTCGCGATGCTGTTCGACTTCATCTTCGAGACGCGCGATCTGCCCGACGGCATCAAGGCGCTGCTCGCGCGGCTGCAGATTCCCGTGCTCAAGGTGGCGATGCTCGACGGCGCGTTCTTCGCGCGCAAGACGCATCCCGCGCGGCTGCTCGTCAACGCGCTCGCGGCCGCTGGCCTCGGCTGGTCGCCCGCGATGGGCCAGGACGATCCGCTGTACCGGACGCTCGAGCGGATGGTCCACCGGATCATCGACGGATTCGGCGACAACCTCGGCATCTTCGACGAGCTCCGCACCGAACTGGAAACGTTCCTGGCGGCCGAGGAGCAGGCCGCCGAGGCGAACTTCGCGTCCACGGCCGACACGATCAACGAGGACGACCGCAAGGACCTTGCGGGCGTTGTCGCCAAGTCCGAGATCGAGCGGCGCGTCGAGAGCTACCCGATCCCGCGCTTCCTCGCCGAATTCCTGCGGCGTCGCTGGCAGGGCACGCTCGAGGCGATTTATCTGCGCGACGGCGAGGACAGCGACGTCTGGAGTTCGAGCGTTGCCACCCTCGAAGACCTCGTATGGAGCGTCCAGCCGAAGAAAACGCCCGAGGATCGCAAGCACCTCATCGCGCTGCTGCCTTCGCTGCTGAAACGCCTGGCCGCGGGCGTGCCGTCGGCGCGGTGGGCGCCCGGCGAGCGCGAGGGCTTCATGGCGAACCTCGTCGAGGCGCACGCCGCCGCGGTCAAGCCCACGCTCGCGTCGGCGTCGTCGCCGACGGCGGCCGTCGCCGAGGCGGCCCGGCACGACGCCGAAGCGGCGAAGGCGTCCGGCGACGTCGAGGGCGCCGCGAGGGCAGAGGCGCTTGCGGCGGCAATGGCGCCGGCCGAACCCGCGGTGTTCGACACCGGCGAGGCGGTGCTCGACGACGAGTACCTCGAGATCGCGCGAAGCATGGACCGCGGCATGTGGGTCGAGTTCGAGGACGACGACGGACAGCTGTCGTTCGCCAAGCTGGCGTGGATCAGCCCGCTGCGCGGCAATTACCTGTTCACGAACCGGCAGGGCCAGCGCGCCCTGTCGATGACCGCCGAGAACCTCGCCGATAAATTCCGGGGAAATCGCGCGCGGTTGGTCGAAGCCGAGCCGCTGATCGACCGGGCGTTCACGCGCGTGATGAGCGAGCTCACCGACCGCTTCGAGCTCGAGACCGCTTCGGTTTGAGCGACGCGTCCCGCGAGATCGGCGGCGCGCTTCGGCGAGCGCTCCCCATCCTGTTCACCGCGCGCGTCATCGGGCTCGCGACGCTGCCACTTGTCGGCGCGCTCGTGCTATGGACGGTCGTCGGCGTCCTCGCTTGGAACCCGGTGCAGGACGCCATCGCGCACGTCCTCGGCGCCGGCGACGGCGACGTTTCGGAATGGCGACGCGTCGCGGCGGCAACCGTCGCGGTGCTGATGTTCGCGGCGCTGGCGATCGCGACCGGTCTGGCAGGGATTGCGCTCCTGACGATGCCCGTGATCGTGCGCACGGTGGCGGCGCGGCATTTCCCGCGGCTCGACGCGCGCCACGGCGGAACGCTGTCGGGGAGCACCGGCAATGCGATCGTCGCGCTGCTGGTGTTCGTGCCGCTGTGGCTGCTGTCGCTGCCGTTGCTCGTGCTGCCGCCGCTGTACGTTGCGGCGTCATTGCTGCTGAACGCGTGGCTGTCGCAGCGGATGTTCCGCTACGACGCGCTGGCCGAGCACGCCACGGCCGACGAAATCGCCGGTGTCGTGCGCGAGCGCAGGCACCGGCTGTTCGCGCTCGGCCTGGTGCTCTCGCCGCTGTCGCTCGTGCCGCTCGTGAACGTGCTCGTCCTGCCGATCTACGCGGCGATCGCATTCACCGAGCTGTGCCTCGCCGACCTCTCGCGGCGGCGCACTGCCGCGGCGGCGCAAGCGGCCGCGTGAACGCGCTTCAAGGCAGCGGCGCCTGGTTCGACGACGTGCGGGTCGGCGATCGTTTCTCGAGTGCGGTCACCGTCACCGAGACCCACATCGTGCTCGGTGCGGGACTGATCGGCGACTTCAACCCGCATCACATGAACGCCGAGTACGCGAAGACGAGCCGTTTCGGCACGCCCATCCTGCACGGGATGCTGACGTCGTCGATGATGGGGGCGGCCGTCGGGATGTACTTTCACGGCACGGCCGTCGCGTATCTCGAGCATCGCGCGCGGTTCCTGGCCCCGGTGCGGGCAGGCGACACGCTGACGACGACGTGGACGGTCACGGCCATCGCCGACAAGCCGCATCACGACGGCGGCGTCGTCACCCTCGAAGGCAGCGCGGCGAATCAGCGCGGCGTCGCTGTCGCGGCGGCCGACGCGAAAATTCTCGTGTCGTCACGCGCGGCATCGGGCGCCGGCCCGACGGCCGCGTAGCCGTCAGGCCGTGGCGCGAACGCACTCGGCGACGAGTTCGGGCCCGCGGTAGATGAGCCCGGTGTAGAGCTGGACGAGCGACGCGCCCGCGTCGATTCGCGCACGGGCGTCGTCGCCGGACAGGATGCCGCCGACGGCGATGACCGGCAGCGCGCCGTCGAGCGCCTTCACCAGCGTTTTGAGCGCAGCCATCGCTCGCGTGCGAAGCGGCGCCCCCGACAATCCGCCCGCTTCGGTGGCGTGCGCGAGCCCGGTGACGCCCTCTCGCGACAGTGTCGTGTTCGCTGCGATGACGCCGTCGACGCCGCTTCGGGCGAGCAGCCGCGCAGTATCCGTCAGCGCCGCGGCGTCGAGATCGGGCGCGATCTTCACCGCAAGCGGCACGCGACGCCCGTGCGCCTGGGCGAGACGGTCCCGTTCGCCGACGACCTTGCCGAGCAGCGCCGAGAGCGCGTGCTCGCTTTGCAGATCCCGCAATCCCCGCGTGTTCGGCGACGACACGTTGATCGTCACGTAGCTTGCGCATCGATGGACGGCACGCAGGCAGGCGACGTAGTCGTCGGCAGCGCGTTCATTCGGCGTGTCGAAGTTACGGCCGACGTTGACGCCAAGAATGCCGCGGTAGTCCGAGCGCTCGACGTTGGCGACGAACGCTTCGACGCCGTCGTTGTTGAAGCCGAGGCGATTGATCAGCGCCTGCGCCGCGACGACCCGGAACATGCGCGGCCGCGGGTTGCCCGGTTGCGGCCGGGGCGTCACCGTTCCGGCCTCGAGGAACCCGAACCCCAGTGCCGCGAGGCCCGCGAGGTGCGCGGCGTTCTTGTCGAGGCCGGCCGCGAGGCCCACGCGGTTCGGAAATGGCAGTCCCATCACGTCGACCGGCCGCGACTCGACGACCGGCGCCGCCCATTGGGCGAATCCCAGCTTCGCGGCGACGTCGAGGCCGCGCAGCACGACGTCGTGTGCGAGTTCGGGATCGGCCGCGAACAGCAGCGGCCGGAACAGCGGGTAAAGCGCGTGAACGCTCACGGATTGCACTCGAAAGGACGCGGGGGCCGGCGACCGGCAGCACGCCCGGTGCGGCGACGGGGCGCAACGACCGCGATGTTACTATCGGACGTCACATCGGGACGTCATGGATTCGCAGCGCCGGATACCGATCGCATTCGCGGTCGCTCTCGTCATCGCAACGACCTCCGCCGTCGCGGCGGTTCGGCCGGTGAAGGTTCCTCCGCCATCGGGGTACGAACGGCGCGATGACGTCGCAGCGTTCATCGACGAACTCGTCCGCGAGCACCAGTTCTCGCGTAACACGCTGCGCCGCTGGTTTCACGAGGTTCGATACCAGCCGCGGATCGTCGCGGCGATGCAGCGACCGCTGCTCGAGCCGCCGAAGTGGTATGAGTACGCCCCGCAGTTCCTGTCCCCCGCGCGAATCGACGAGGGCGTAGCATTCTGGCGCGCGCACGAGACGGCGCTCGCGCGCGCGTCCGACCAGTTCGGCGTCCCGCCCGAGATCATCGTCGCGATCATCGGCGTCGAGACGTTCTATGGACGCAACACCGGCAGCTTCCGGATCCTGGACGCATTGTCAACGCTGGCGTTCGACTATCCGCGTCGCGCGCCGTTCTTTCGCGGGGAGTTGCGCGAGTTTCTGCTGCTGGCGCGCCGCGAATCGTTTTCGCCGCTCGAGGCAAAGGGCTCGTTTGCAGGCGCGCTCGGCATCCCGCAATTCATGCCGGGCAACGTGCGGCGCTACGCGGTCGACTTCGATGGCGACGGCCGCGTCGATCTCTGGCGCAGCGGCGACGATGCGATCGGAAGCGTCGCCAACTATCTCGCGCGACACGACTGGCTCCGGGGCCAGCCGGTCTGGTCGAAGGCGCTCGTCGCGGACTCGCAGCGCGATGCGGCGTTGAGCAAGCTCGACGGCGGGATGTCCGAGCGTCGTCCGCTCGCGGCGTGGAATGCCGACGGCGTCGCGGCGCAACGATCGCCCGATCCGATGGCAGCGGAACCTGTCGGGCTGCTGGCGCTGGAAGAACCGGGTGGGCCCGCCGACCAGCTCGCGCTGTACGTCGCGTTCCCCAACTTCTACGTGATCACGCGTTACAACAAAAGCCGCCTGTACGCGGCGGCCGTTACCGCACTGTCCGAAGCGATTCGCAAAGCGCATTCGGCGGATGCGCCGGAGGCCCCACCACGTCGATGAAAGTGCCCCCGTGCTCGAATCCGTTCCGCTGGCGGTGAACGCGGCTGTCCCGGTAGACAACGAACTCCCCGTCAAGGAAGACACGCGCCTGCTCGGCCGCGTGCTCGGCGACGACCTGCGCGCGCAGCTCGGTGACGAGGGCTACGAGCGCGTCGAGTCGATCCGCCAGACCGCGATCGGCTTCCGCCGCGCGACGGGCGACGAGGCCGACCGCCATCGCCGCGCGCTGGCGGACCTGCTGAATCCGTTGCCGATCGCGCAGGCGCTCGACGTCGTGCGCGCGTTCAGCTACTTCTCGCATCTCGCCAACATCGCCGAGGACGTTCACCGGAAGCGGCGGCGCCGCGCGCACGCGCTCGCGGGCTCGCCTCCGCGCCGCGGCGACATCGCCGACGCGCTGCAGCGTCTCGCGGCCTCGGGCGTCGACCAGGCGGCGGCCCAACGGTGGCTCGACGAGGCGCGCGTGAGCCCCGTGCTCACTGCCCATCCGACCGAAGTACAGCGCAAGAGCATCCTCGACGTCGAGCGCGAGATTGCCCGCCTGTTGACGTGGCGCGATCGCACGGCGCTCACCCCCGACGAGGCGTCCGAATTCGCGTTTCGCCTCCACACTTCCGTGCTCGAGTTGTGGCAGACGGCGATGCTGCGGCTGTCGCGGCTGCAGGTGAAGGACGAGATCGACAACGCCCTTGCGTACTACCGCTACACGTTTCTGGACGAGATTCCGCGTCTGTACGGCAGCTTCGAGAAACGGGTCGAGGCGGCGTTCGGCAT
>JBDTNI010000037.1:0-9996 GCA_039933815.1 Betaproteobacteria bacterium | reverse complement strand
TCGGCGCCGTCGATCATCCCGGCAATCCGGTCGCGGTCCTCCATGGCGGCATCGCGACCGATCTCGGGGCGCGCGCCCGCGCCGAGTCCGCGTGTCAGCGTCGAGCCGAGTTGTAGCTGCGTCCGCGCCGTCGACCGCTTCAGTGCCTGCGCATCGGTGTTCGCACACACGAAGTCCACGCCGGACAACCCGCGCGCGATCATGTGCTCCACCGCATTGCCGCCGCAACCGCCCACGCCGATGACCTTGATGACCGCGCCGTCGTCCGGCGCTTCGTCGATGATTTCAAACATTGTGTCGTCCTTTCGCCTGTCTGGATTTCAGATATTGGGGATCCGATCCCGCGTGGCCGCCTGCTTGCGCCTGCGAGCCCGCGAGGGCTGGTCCCCGATGGTTTGGCTGCCCGATGCTCCGTACGATGTTTCCCGTTTCCACTCTGATGTCGACCTCGTTTCGTGATCCCTGGTAACGCATGTTGTTCTGGAAATTCATCGCTGATTGCGGTTCAGAAGTTCGCGCTGAACCATTGCCGCATTCGTTCGGCGATGCCGCCGATGCCCGCCACCTGTGCCCGTGCCGCCTGGCCGCGGAGGAATTGTTCGCGACCTTCGAGCAGCAAACCCACCGCCGTCGCGTAGCGCGGGCTGCGCACGACTTCCGAGAGTCCGCCGGCATACGTCGGGACGCCGACGCGCACGGGCAGGTGGAACAGTTCCTCCCCGAGCTCGGTCATGCCCTGGAGCATCGCGGAGCCGCCGGTCAGCACGATGCCGGACGACAGCAGCTCCTCGAAGCCGGAGCGGCGCAGCTCCTGCTGGACGAGCGAATACAGTTCCTCGACGCGCGGCTCGATCACTTCGGCCAGCATCGGTCGCGACAGCTTGCGGGGCGCGCGTTCGCCGACGCCGGGCACCTCGATGATCTCGTTGGGGTTCGCGAGCTGCCGCAGCGCGCAGCCGTGGCGTACCTTGAGCTCCTCGGCTTCCTTCGTCGGCGTCCGCAGCGTCATCGCGATGTCGTTCGTGATCTGGTCGCCGGCGATCGGAATCACGGCGGTATGCCGGATCGCCCCGCCGACGAACACCACGATATCCGTCGTGCCGCCGCCGATGTCCATCAGGCACACGCCGAGATCCTTCTCGTCGTCGTTCAGCACGGCCTTCGCCGATGCGAGCGGCTGCAGCATCACGTCGCGCACCTCGAGCCCGCAGCGCCGGACGCACTTGGTGATGTTCTCCACCGCCGAGACGGCGCCCGTGACGATGTGCACCTTCACCTCGAGGCGGACGCCGCTCATGCCGAGCGGCTCGCGAACGTCCTCCTGGCCGTCGATGATGAATTCCTGCGGAAGAATGTGCAGCACCTGCTGGTCGTTCGGAATGGCGATCGCCTTCGCCGTGTCGACGACGCGGTCGATGTCCGCCTGCGTGACTTCCTTTTCCTTGATCGCCACCATGCCGCTCGAATTCAGCCCGCGGATGTGGCTGCCGGCAACGCCGGTGTAGACCTCGCTGATGCGGCAGTCGGCCATCAGTTCGGCCTCCTCGAGCACCCGCTGGATCGATCCCATCGTCGCCTCGATGTTGACCACCACGCCCTTTTTCAATCCGCGCGACGGTTGCGTGCCGAGGCCGACGATGTTGAGGCCACCGTCGGCGAGCACTTCGGCGACGATCGCGACGATCTTCGACGTTCCGATGTCGAGGCCGACGATGAGGTTGTGGTTGTCCTTCACGATTTCCCTGTATTGCATGCAGGTAACGACGCGCGAAACCGTCGCGTCAGGTTCCCGCAGGGCGATTGCATCCGCGGCCCGTGCGATTTCTTCATGACACCCTGCGCGCCGGTTTTTCGCGAAACCCGGGCATCCGCGCGGCAAATCCGTTGCGATACCGCAGATCGACGCGCTCGACCGGCTTGCCGGTCCGCGCGAGGACGCCGATCGTCCGCGCGTAGACGGCGACGAACCGCGCGAGACGGCCCGCCACGTCGTCGCGTCCTGCGTCGAGAACGAGCGTCGCGCCGCCGTCGGTCGCCTGCAGCTGCCAGCCGCCCCGAGCCGACAGGCGCAGGCCCGCGAGACGCAGCGAGAGCGGCGCCAGCATCGCGCCCCATTCGCGGTAGCGCTCTGCCATCAACGGTGCCTGGCCGTCGGGACCGCTGAACTCGGGCAGATCGCCCGCGAAGCTCGCGCCGAACACCTCGCCGTGCGTATTGACGAGCGCCGCGTCGTTCCAGCGCGCGAGCGGCTCGTGCTCGTCGACCTCGATTTCCAGCCGCCGCGGCCACTGCCTGCGCAGCGCGACGTTGCGCACCCATGGCACTCGTACGAGCGACGCACGCGCCGCGTCCAGATCCATCGTGAAGAACGTGCCCTGCAGCTCGTTCCGGATCACCGTTTCGAGGTGCGCGCCGCTGGTGCGCCCGAGCGGCGTCGTCACGACGACCTCGCGGTAGCTGAACGCGGCGAGCCGCGTCACGCGGCCGATCGTCGCCCACGCGAGAAACGATGCCGCGATCAGCATCAGCGTCACCGCGATCGCGTTGAGCTGCCGGGCGTCATCCCACACGCGCGCTCTCCAGGATCTCGACACACAGGTCGGCGAACGACGTGCCGGCCTGCAGCGCGGCCATGGGCACGAGGCTGTGGCCCGTCATGCCGGGCGACGTGTTCACTTCGAGGAACGAATAGGTGCCGTCGCCACGCAGGATCAGGTCCAGCCTGCCCCAGCCGCGGCAGCCGACGACTTCGAACGCCGCCAGCGCATGCGCGCGTATCTGACGTTCCCTCGCAGCGTCGATTTCGCTCGGGCAGAAGTACTTCGTGTCGTCGGAGAAATACTTGTTGTGGTAGTCGTAATTGCCCTGCGGCGCCTCGATGCGGATCAGTGGCAACGCACGTGCGTTGACGATCGACGCCGTCAACTCGACACCGGCGACGAACTCCTCGACCAGCACCAGTGGATCGTGCGCGGCCGCGGCCTCGTATGCGACGCGCAGTTCGTCGTCGTCGGCGCCCTCGACCTTGCTGATTCCGATCGTCGAGCCTTCGCGCGCGGGTTTCACGACGAGCGGAAGCCCGAGTTCCGCGATGACGTTCATCCAGTCGGTCGAGCGGACGACCACGCGATAGCGCGGCGTCGGTATACCGCTCGCCAGCCAGACGAGCTTGGTCCGCCACTTGTCCATCGCCAGCGCGGAGGCCATGACGCCGCTGCCCGTGTACGGAAGACGCAGCGTCTCGAGCGCCCCCTGCACGGTGCCGTCCTCGCCGAAACGCCCGTGGAGCGCGATGAAGACGCGCATGAAACCTTCGCTCGACAGCTCGAACAGGTTGCGCTGCGCCGGATCGAACGGATGCGCGTCGACGCCGCGCTCGCGGAGTGCCTTGAGGACCGCGTTGCCCGACAGCAGCGAGATCTCGCGTTCGGCCGAGGGACCGCCGAGCAGTACCGCCACCTTGCCGAAGTCACGCATGTTCTTCACCCTCGGCGGAAACGTTCTCGGCCGCATCGCGGCCGAGGATTCGAATCTCGGGTTCGAGGCGCACGCCACTGGCGGCGTGAACGACATACGCGACGTGCGCGATCAGGCGCTCGATGTCCGCAGCGGTCGCCGTGCGTTCCGGGTTGACGATGAAATTGGCGTGGCGCGCGGACACCGCAGCGCCGCCGATGCGGTGACCCTTCAGGCCCGCCGCTTCGATCAGCCGCGCCGCGTGGTCACCCGGTGGATTGCGAAAGACGCTGCCGGCATTCGGCTGCGACAACGGCTGCGTCGCGATGCGGCGCGCCAGCAACGTCCGGATGCGGTCGCGACTCGTGCCGACGTCACCGGGCGGAAATTTGAACCACGCGGCCGTGAACAGCACGTCGAGCGCACGACCCTCCCGGTGCAGGACGCTCCGGTAGCCGACCGCATAGTCGGCGCCCGTGCTGATGTCGAACGTGCCGTTTCGCGACAGCGTTTCGACGCGCGCAACATGCGCCCAGGTCTCACCGCCGTAACAACCGGCGTTCATTGCCAGCGCGCCGCCGACGGTGCCCGGGACACCCGCCAGGAATTCCGCGCCGGAGCATCCGTGCAGCGCGGCGAAACGCGCGAGCTTGGGGCTCGCGACGCCGGCGTCGACATAGATGAGTCCGTCGGCCACCGCCAGCGCGGCACCCGGGTCGTGCATCAGCACGACGGCGCCGCGGATTCCGGCGTCGCGGACGAGCACGTTGCTGCCGAGACCGATCACGGTGACCGGAACGTCAGGCGGCAGGCGGCGCAGGAATTGCGCGAGGTCGTCGCGATCGGCGGGCGCGTACAGCATGTCGGCAGGGCCGCCGACCCGCCAGCTCGTGTACCGCGCGAGCGAGCCGTTGCGTGTCAGCGCACCGCGCAGGCCCGTGAACGCGAGCGGCTCGAGCATCATCATGCGGCGGCGCAAAGCTGGGTGGGAACCGAACCGATCGATCCGGCGCCCATCGTCACGACGACGTCGCCGTCGCGGACAATTCCGCGCAGCGCTTCCGCCACGTCGCCGACGGCTTCGACGAACACCGGCTCGACGCGTCCCGCGACGCGGATCGCCCTGGCCAGCGCGCGACCGTCCGCCGCGACGATCGGCGCCTCACCGGCCGCGTAGACATCCGCAAGCACCAGGGAATCGGCGGTCGACAGCACGCGAACGAAGTCCTCGAACAGGTCGCGCGTGCGCGTGTAGCGATGCGGTTGGAACGCGAGGACGATTCTCCGGCCGGGGAAGCTCGCGCGCGCGGCCGCCAGCGTCGCCGCCATCTCGGCCGGATGGTGGCCGTAGTCGTCGATCAGCGTGAACGTGCCGCCACCCGTCAGCGCGACCTCGCCGTGACGCTGGAACCGGCGGCCGACGCCCTTGAACCCGGACAACGCGCGGGCGATCGCAGCGTCCGACACGCCGACCTCGCGACCCACGGCGATCGCCGCGAGCGCGTTCTGGACGTTGTGGACACCGGCGAGCGCGAGCTCGACGCGCAGCGACGATCCCTGACCCTCGGCGACGAAGTGCATGCGCCCGCCGGCATTGGTCACCGCGGTGCCGCGAAGCTGCGCGTCCTCGGCCAACCCGTAGGTGACGATCGGCTTGGCGATGCCGGGAAGGATCGCCCGCACGTTCGGATCGTCGACGCAGAGGACGGCCACGCCGTAGAACGGCAGGCGCTGCACGAAGTCGACGAAGGCCCGGGTGAGTTTCCCGAAGTCCTGGTCGTAGGTTTCCATGTGATCGGCGTCGATGTTGGTTACGACGGCAAGCACCGGAGTCAGGTAGAGAAACGACGCGTCGGACTCATCGGCTTCCGCGACGAGAAAATCGCCGCTGCCGAGCCGCCCGTTCGCATCGGACGCCAGCAGCCGTCCGCCGATGACGAACGTCGGATCGAGGTCGCCTTCGGCCAGCACCGACGCGATCAGGCTGGTCGTCGTGGTCTTGCCGTGCGTGCCGGCGATCGCGATGCCCTGCTTCAGGCGCATCAGCTCGGCGAGCATCAATGCGCGGGGCACGATCGGCGCACCCCGCTCGCGCGCGGCGAGCACTTCGGCGTTGTCGAGCGCCACCGCCGTCGACACGACAACCGCGTCGGCACCGTGCACGTTGCCGGCACGATGGCCGATCATCACGTCGACGCCCAGCGCACGCAGCCGCCGCGTCGCGGCGCTTTCGGTGACGTCGGAGCCTGAAACCTGGTAGCCCAGTGTCGCAAGCACCTCGGCGATGCCGCTCATGCCCGCGCCGCCGATGCCGACGAAGTGCACGTGCTTCACCTTGTGCTTCATGCCGCACCCTGCGTTCGTGCCAGGTCGTTGCGCGCCAGCGTGACGCACGCGTCGGCCACGCGCTCCGCGGCGTCGCGCTTGCCGAGACGATGCGCGGCAAGCGCCATCGTCAGCGCCTGCGTACGCGTCAGCCCGGCGAGAATTCCGCCAATCGCCGCGGTACCGGCTTCGAGCGCCGACTGGGGCACGACGACGGCTGCGCCCGCCGCCTCCAGAAAGCGCGCGTTCGCGCTCTGCTCGTCGGCGATGGCGCCCGGCAGCGGTACGACGATCGCACCCAGGCCGACGGCGGCAAGCTCGGCGATCGTCAACGCGCCGCCGCGGCACACGACGATGTCGGCCCACGCGTAGCGCGCGGCCATGTCGGCGATGAAGGGCAGGCATTCCGCCGCGACGCCCGCGCCCGCGTACGCCGCGCGCAGCGCGTCGATGTGCCGCTCCCCCGCCTGGTGCACGGTGACGGGCCGCGACGACGGCGGCATTGTCGCCAGCGCAGCCGGCAGCGCGGCGTTGAGCGCGGCGGCGCCGAGGCTGCCGCCGACGACCAGCAGCCGCAGCGCCCCCTCCCGGCCCGCGAATCGCGACGCAGGCGCATCGACGTCGACGATGTCGTCGCGCAGCGGATTGCCGACCCACTCGACCTTGGTACGTCCATGCGCGCGGATCGCGCCCGGAAAACCCAGCAGCACGCCGTCCGCACCGTACGCGAGAATGCGATTCGCGAGCCCGGCGACGGCGTTCGCGTCGTGCACGAGTAACGGACGACCGCTCGCCACACCCATCAGTGCACCGGGGAACGAGGCAAAACCTCCGAGGCCGAGCACGACGTTCGGTCGCCGACGGCGGATGATGCGAAGGCTTTCGACGCAGGCGGCGGCGAGTACGAACGGACCTGCGAGCAACGTCCGCAGACCCTTGCCCCGGATGCCGCGGAACGACAAGCCCTCGAAATCGACACCGTGCTGCGGCACGAGGCGCGACTCCATCCCGTCGCGCGTGCCGAGCCAGAACACTCGACAGCCGCGCGCCACCAGTCGCGCGGCGACGGCGAGGCCCGGGAACACGTGGCCTCCCGTGCCGCCGGTCGTGATCATCACGGTGCCGCCGTTCACGCTCATACGTTGAACCCGCGCAGCATCTGCCGGTTCTCGTAGTCGATGCGCAGCAATACGGCGACAGCGATGCAGTTGACGACGATCCCGCTGCCGCCGAATGACAGCAGCGGCAGCGTCAACCCTTTCGTCGGCAACACACCCATGTTCACGCCCATGTTGATGAATGTCTGGACGCCGATCCAGACGCCGATTCCATGCGCAACGAGCGCGGCGAAGGGTCGCGACAGCCGGGCCGCCTGCCGGCCGATCGCGTAGGCGCGGACGAGCAACCACGCGAATAGCGCCACCACCGCCAGCACCCCGAGAAAACCAAGTTCCTCCGCGATGACCGCCAGCAGGAAATCCGTGTGCGCTTCGGGCAGATACAGCAGCTTCTCGACGCTGGAGCCCAGCCCGACGCCGGTCCATTCGCCACGCCCGAACGCGATCAGCGAATGCGACAACTGGTAGCCCTTGTGCAGCGGATCCGACCACGGATCCATGAAATTGGTCAGTCGCTGCACACGGTACGGGGCGGCGATCACGATCGCGGCGAGCGCCACCGGCAACAGCAGCACCAGGCCGGCGAACAGCCGCCAGTCCAGACCGCCGAGGAACAGGATGCCGAATGCGATGGCCAGGATCACGACGAACGCACCGAAGTCGGGCTCGAGCAGCAGCAGGCCGCCGATCAGCACCATCACGGTGGACAGCGGCGCGAAGCCGCGCAGCAGCGTCTGCCGCAGCGGCTGCTCGGCATGCAGGAACGCTGCCTTGCGCACGGCGTAGCTCGCCGCGTACAGCACGGCAGCGAGCTTCATGAATTCCGAAGGCTGGATGTTGATGACGACGAGCGACAGCCAGCGCTTGGATCCATTCACCGACTTGCCGATCCCCGGCACGAGGACGAGCACGAGCAGCACGGCGCCGAACACGAAGAGCCACGTGGCCGTGCGCTTCCATACCTTGACGGGGACCTGGAACGCGAAGAATGCCGCAACGAGCCCGATCACGAGGAACATCCCGTGGCGTGCGAGGTAATACCAGGCCCGGTAGCCGGTATGCGCCGACGCTTCAGCCATCGCAATCGACGCCGAATAGACCATCACCAGGCCGAGTGCGAGCAACAGCAGCGCTGACCACGCCAGCGAAACGTCGAACGCGAGCATCGTACGGGGCTCGCGCGGCAGCGGCCGCAGCGCCGGGCGGCTGACTGAAGCGGTCGCCGTGAGCCGCTTACGCACCGACGTCCTCCGCGTGCGCTGCACGGACGAATTCGGCGAAGCGCGTGCCGCGCTCGGCATAATCGCGGAACTGGTCGAGACTGGCGCACGCGGGCGACAGCATCACGACGGCGCCCGGCTCGGCGAGCGCGATAGCCCGCGTTACCGCGGCCTGCAGCGTGCCCACCGTTTCGACGCGAACGGACGAGCCCGCCAGCGCATGCGCGATCGCCGGGGCATCGCGCCCGATCAACAGAACCGCGCGGCACGCGCGTTCGACGCTGGCCTTGAGCGACCCGAAGCTCTGTCCCTTGCCGTCGCCGCCGGCGATCAGGATGACGGGCCGCGTCATTGCGTCGAGCGCAACCGTCGTTGCGGCGACAGTGGTGCCCTTCGAGTCGTCGATGTAGAGCACGCCGGCGATGTCGGCGATCGGCGCCATCCGGTGCGGCAATCCGCGAAACGCGACGAGCGCGTCGAGGACCGGACGGGCGATCTTCGCCACCGACGACGTGAGCGCGAGCGCGGCAAGTGCGTTGCCGGCATTGTGACGGCCCACGAGCGCGAGTCGCGACGCCGGCATGATCAGTTCGCCGCCGCGGGCGAGCCACGTGTCGCCATTGCGTTCGACGAGCCCCCATTCCTCCTCGGACAGCGGGACGCCGATCCCGAACGTCTGGGCGGGGCGGCCCGGCTGGCGCATGAGCCGCACGATCGGATCGTCGCGATTCAGCACCTGCACCGCAGCGTTGACGAGCACGCGCGCCTTCGCTGCCGCGTAGTCGGCGATGCCGTCGTACCGATCCAGGTGGTTCGCCGACACGTTGAGCACGGCGGCGGCCGCGGGCCGCAGCGTTGCAGTCGTCTCCAGCTGGTAACTGGACAGTTCCAGCACGAATACGTCGGGCCACGCATCGCCGTGCTCGTGCCGCGCGAGGACGTCGAGCACGGCGTGGCCGATGTTGCCGGCAATGGTTGCGCGTAGACCTGCCGCGCTGACCAGCGCGCCGGTCAGCGACGCCACCGTGGTCTTGCCGTTCGTGCCCGTGATCGCCAGTACCCTCTGGTCGGCGGGCAACGCGCGCGCGAAGAGTTCGATATCGCCGACGATCTCGATGCCCTCGGCAACGGCGGCGCGAATGGCCGGTGCGCGTGCGTCCACGCCGGGGCTGATGGCGATCAGGTCGGCGCCGGCAAACATCGACTCGTCGTACGGGCCGGTCATCACCGCAACCTGCGGCAGTTCCGCCGCGAGCAGGTCGCGGTTCGGCGGATTGTCGCGCGTGTCGGCGACCCGCACGTCGGCGCCGTGCCGCGCAAGAAAGCGCGCGAGCGACAGTCCCGTCATGCCGAGTCCGAGCACGATTGCGCGGTGACCGCGAAAACCCGCGCTCATCGCTCGGACTCCTTGCACCGATTCGACGTGCCCACGCCGGCGCGTCGCCCTCGGCCGACTCGCGCGCCCCCGCCCCCTGCGGGCCTCGGCTCGTTCGTGAACTCGCCCGGCGCGCTCATCGCTCGGACTCCTTGCACCGATTCGACGTGCCCACGCCGGCGCGTCGCCCTCGGCCGACTCGCGCGCCGCCGCCCCCTGCGGGCCTCGGCTCGTTCGTGAACTCGCTCAGCTCGTGCGTGAACTCGCCCGGCGCGCTCATCGCAGCTTCAACGTCGTAAGACCGAACAGCACGAGCAGCATCGTGATGATCCAGAACCGCACGACGACCTGGTTCTCCTTCCACCCCTTGAGCTCGTAGTGATGGTGGAGCGGCGCCATCCTGAACACGCGTCGCCCGGTGGTCTTGAACGACACGACCTGGATGACGACGGACAGCGTCTCGACGACGAACACGCCGCCCATGATGAACAGCACGATTTCC
>JBDTNI010000036.1:0-9998 GCA_039933815.1 Betaproteobacteria bacterium | reverse complement strand
AGTTTCAGCGTCGTCAGCGACAGCGCCCGCGAACGACCCGCGACGCCCGGGAAATGCACGTCGACCGTGACGCGATAGAGCCGCGTGGGCATTCCGTCCGCCGCACGCTCGAGATCGGGGTCGGCGCCGGTGTCCGGCGCGACATAGGGCACGACGGCCGTTCGCCATTCGATCTGCCCGTCCGCATCGGTGCCGGCGTCCGTCGCTTCACGCAGCGGCTCCGCCGACGCGGCGAGCGCGAGCCGGCTCTGCGCGACGAGCAGCGCGCGCGTCCACTCGTCGGCGGCGGAGGCGTTGCCGAGCGCGCCGCCGAACAACCGGAACAGCGCGGTGACGACGAGCGCGACGATGACGAACGCGACGAGCACCTCGAGCAGCGAGAAACCCGTCGCACGCCGCCGCAGACCCGCGCCGCGACGGTCCGGCACGGCCGTCATCCGGCGTTCAATCGACAATCGCGACACGGCCGGTCAGCCAGTCGACGTCGACATCGAACTTCCGCGCGCCGGAAGCAACGGTGATGCGGCCGCCGTTGCTGCCGCCGTCAGGAAAGAACCGGATCGATCCGACGCTCTGGTCAACGAGATCGTTCTGAGCGGTGAACAGCTTGAGGTCCACGCGCGACGGCAGCGCGTGCTCGCGCGCCTCGCGATCGACCTTGAAACGCTTGCCCGCGACGTCGACGACGAGGAACGTCTCGCGGCGCTGCGAGACTGCTTCGCTTCGCGCCAGACGAAGACCCGCGGCCAGCTGTCGCGCGGCTGCCCGCAATTCACTCGTGGACACAGGCCCGCCGAACATCGGAACGACGAATCCTGCGACGATCGCCATCAGCGCGATGACGATGAGCAGCTCGAGCAGCGTGACGCCGCGCGGCGCTCGCAGCGGGACGCCGCGTGGACGCGTCACTCCCAATTGTTGACATCCTTGTTCGCACCCTCGCCGCCTTCGACGCCGTCCGCGCCGAGCGAGATGATGTCGTAGGCGCCGTGCGTTCCCGGCGATGCGTACTTGTAGTCATGCGTCCACGGATCCTTCGGCACCGAGTTTTTCTTCCAGTAAGGGCCCGCCCAGTTCGACAGGCCCGGTGGTGCGGCGACCAGCGCCTGCAGCCCCTCCTGCGTCGTCGGGTATCGCCCGAGCTCGAGCTTGAAGAGATCGAGCGACTGCGAGATCTGCTCGATCTCGATCTTCGCGGCCTTCGCCTTGGCCTGCTCGCTCTTCCCGAGGTAATTGCTGCCAACGATGCCGAGCACAACGCCGATCAGCGTCAAGACGACGAGGATTTCGATCAGCGTCATCCCGGCCTGCGCGGCGCCGGCCAGACGTGCCGGCATGCGCTTGCGGGCACGGCTGGACGAGTTACGACTTGTCAGGATCACGATGGTTTCACCTTATTTTCCTGGCGCGGCGACGGATTCGCACCGCGCTGAATAAATTCCGGACTATCCGCCGGCCCTGCCGGACGCCGGGCGAGCGTTTTCTTAGACAGGCATCAAACGACGAGTTCGCTCATGCCCATGACGCCGAGCAGGATCGAGAACACGATGCCACCCACCATCACGGCGAGCGAAAGGATCAATATCGGCTCCAGCACCGCGAGGAAGCGCTTGACCGCCGTCGCGACCTCGCGATCGTAGATGTCGGCCACGCGCGCGAGCATCTCCTCCAGGCGCCCGCTCTCCTCGCCGACGAGGATCATCTGTGACGCGAGCCGCGGGAACAGGCCGGTAGCGGCGAGCGGATGGCCGAATCCCCTGCCTTCGCGCAGCCTCGCGGTCACGCCGTCGAGCGCATCCGACAGCACGGTGTTGCCCATCGTTTCCTTGACGATGCCGAGACCGGCCAGCAGCGTCACGCCGTTCGCAAGCAGCGTCGACAGCGTGCGCGCGAAGCGGGCGACCTCGACCTTGGCGATCAGGTCGCCGACGAGCGGCGCGCGCAGCATCCGCGCGTCGCGGATCCGGCGCACGGCCGGTATCGCACCGCGGCGGCGGAACCACAGCACGCCAAGTGCGACGGCGGGCAGCGCGGCCCACCACCAGTTGCGAAGGAACGTGCCCACGACGATGACGACCTGCGTAGGCAGCGGCAGCGCCTTGCCGGCCTGCGCGAACGTCGACTGGAACTGCGGCACGACGAACACGAGCAGCACCATCACCGACGCGACCGCGACGAAGACGAGGATCGTCGGATAAATAAGCGCAGAGCGCACTGATTCGCGCAGCTCCTTCGAACGCTCCATCGTTTCCGCGAGCCGCTGCAACACCGTTCCGAGCGCGCCCCCTGCCTCGCCCGCGCGGACGATGTTCACGTAGAACCGCGAGAAGACTTCGCGTCGCGCGTCGAGCGCCTGCGACAGCGACTTGCCGCCGCGAACCTCGTCGCGTATGCCCTGCAGCATCACGGCGACGGGCAGCGACGGCGCAAGCGTGATCAGGAGTTCGAGTGCGCGATCGAGCGGCAGACCGGCGCGCAGCAGCGTCGCGAGTTCACGCGTGAGGCCGAGCACGTTGTCTCGCGTGACGTGGCGCGGCGAGAACCACGACGCGCGTGGCGCCTTGTTCGCCCGCGCGGTGCCCGTTGCGGCACCGAGCGCCTCGCCGATCTGCATCGGCATCAGCCCCTGGTCGCGCAGCCGGTCGACGATCTCGGCTTCGTTCGCCGCCTCGAGCTCGCCGCTCGATACGTCACCCGCCGGTGTGACTGCGCGGTAGCTGTAGAGCGGCATGCTTCGCGTGGGATCCGGACGACTCGGCTCAGTTCTCGCGCGTCGCGCGCAGAACTTCCTCGAACGTCGTCACGCCGGCCAGCGCCTTGCGCAGGCCGTCTTCATACATCGTGACCATTCCGCCGGCGATGGCCTCGGCGCGCAGCACGGCGGCGTTCTCGTGTTTCATCACCAGGCTGCGGATCGCGTCGGTCATCGGCATCATCTCCAGAATCGAAAACCGGCCCGAATAACCGGTCTGCGAGCACTGGCTGCAGCCCTTCGCGTGCCACAGCGTGATCGACTCGTCGTTCGAATAACGGCGCAGGCGCATCTGCTCGACGAGCTCGGGCAGCGCGACGTACGCCTCCTTGCAGCTCGGACAGAGCTTGCGCACGAGCCGTTGGGCAAGGATGCCGATCACCGTCGATGTCAGCAGGTAGTCTTCGACGCCCATGTCGAGCAGGCGGTTCACCGTCGACGGCGCATCATTGGTGTGGACGGTCGAAAGCACCAGATGCCCGGTCAGCGCAGACTGTACGGCGATCTGCGCCGTCTCGAGATCGCGGATCTCGCCGATCATGATCACGTCGGGATCCTGCCGGACGATCGATCGCAGCGCGTTCGCGAAAGTGAGGTCGATCTGCGGCTTGACCTGGATCTGGTTGATGCCCGACATCTGGTATTCGACGGGATCCTCGACGGTGAGGATCTTGACGTCGGGTCGGTTGAGCCGGTCGAGCGCCGTGTACAGCGTCGTCGTCTTGCCGGAGCCCGTCGGACCGGTGACGAGCAGGATGCCGTGCGGCTGCAGCAGCACGTCGAGGAACGTCTGCAGCGTCTCTTCCTGGAAGCCTAGCTTGCCGAAGTCGAGCGCGACGTGCCCTTTGTCCAGTATCCGCATCACGACCGACTCGCCGTGCATCGTCGGCAGCGTCGACACGCGGAGGTCGACCTCCTTGCCCTGGATGCGAAGCCGTATCCGTCCATCCTGCGGCAGCCGCCGTTCGGCGATGTCGAGATTCGCCATGATCTTGATTCGCGAGATCACGGCCGCCGACAGGCGCTTCGGCGGCGACTCGACCTCGTGCAGCACGCCGTCGATCCGATAGCGGACGATGAGCCGGTTCTCGAACGGCTCGATGTGGATGTCCGACGCGCGCGCCTCCAGCGCGTTGGTGATCAGCAGCGAGACCAGCCGGATGACCGGCGCTTCGGACGCGAGATCCTTGAGCTGCTGGACGTCAGCGTCGAACGACAGCTCGTCCGGACGCGTCTCGAGGTCGCCCAGCAGCTGGCTCTGCGCCGACTTGCCGGCGCCATAGAGCCGCTCGAGGGCCGCCTCGAGCTCAGTCGGGATCGCGACCATCGGACGAACCGCGCGTCCGGTGACCATCTCGAACGCGCCGATCGTATAGGCGTCGGTCGGATCCGCCATCGCGAGCGCGAGCTCGGCTTCGTCCTCGCGAACGGGCAGCGCCCGCGACTCCCGCAGGAATCGCGCGGACACGCGCTCCTCGAGAATCGGAAATTCCGGGTAACCGCTGGCATCGACCATCGGCAGCGCAAGCTGGTGCGCCAGCGCCTCGGCGACGTCGCGCTGCGCGCACAGTCCAAGCGTCACGAGCAGCGAGCCCAGCCGTTCGCCGCTGTCGTTTTGCAGGCGCAGCGCGCGGTCGAGATTCGCAGCGTCGAGCTTGCCGCGCTCGATCAGGATCTCGCCGATGCGTTTACGAACGGGGGTGTCCAAAGGGGTCGGTCGATTGTTGGTCGCACCAAAAACGGGAGGCGATCATAACACGCGGGCCTGTGCGGAACGCTCAAAAAAGCCTTGCTCATTAAGGGGTTGCAGTGGAATTTTGTCGCCGCACGGCGACGTCCGATGTCGTGGCCCACCCCCGGACGCGGTTACACCGTCAGGCGATCGCTGCGAACGCGCGCTCCGCCGCCGCAATCGTGTCGCCGATCTCGCGCGGCGTGTGCGCGGCCGACACGAAGCCCGCCTCGTACGCGGACGGCGCGAAATAGAAACCGGATTCGAGCATCGCGTGGAAGAAACGGTTGAACCGCGCGGTATCGCACGCCATCACCTCGGACAGCGTCCCCGGCACCGACCGCGCGAAGTAAAGGCCGAACATTCCGCCGCAGGCTTGCGCCGAGAACGGGACACCCGCGCGCTTCGCGGCGGCACCGAGCCCATCTGTCAGCGCGCGCGTAGACGCCGACAGCGCGGCATAGAAGCCCGTTGCTTCGGTCAGCGCCAGCGTCGCCAGTCCGGCGGCGACCGCCACCGGATTGCCCGACAGCGTTCCGGCCTGGTAGACGGGCCCGAGCGGGGCGATGCGCTCCATGATGGCGCGCTTGCCGCCGAACGCGCCGACCGGCATGCCGCCACCGACGACCTTGCCGAGCGTGGTCAGGTCCGGCGCAATGCCGTACAGCCCCTGCGCGCCGCGCGCGTGCACGCGAAACCCGGTCATCACTTCGTCGAAGATCAGCACGGCGCCGTATTGATCGCAGACCGCGCGCAACCCCTCGAGGAACCCCGGCTTCGGAAGGACGAGATTCATGTTGCCCGCGACGGGCTCGACGATGATTCCGGCGATGGCGTCGCCATCCGCTTCGAAGGTCTCCTGCACGGCGGTGAGATCGTTGTAGGGCAACACGATCGTCTCGTTCGCGATCGCGCTTGGAACGCCCGCCGACGATGGTTGCCCGAACGTCAGTGCGCCCGATCCCGCCTTGACCAGCAGGCTGTCGCCGTGACCGTGGTAACAGCCGTCGAACTTGACGATCTTCGAGCGGCCGGTGTAACCCCGTGCGAGCCGGAGTGCCGTCATCGTCGCCTCGGTACCCGACGACACGAGCCGCACCAGTTCGAGCCCGGGCATCCGTCGCACGAGCGTCTCTGCGAGCACGACCTCGCCTTCAGTCGGCGCGCCGAACGACAGACCCTGTGCAGCAGCAGCCTGCACGGCGGCGACAACCTCCGGATGCGCGTGACCGGCGATTGCCGGACCCCACGATCCGACGTAATCAACGTAGCGAACGCCGTCGGCGTCCCACAGGAACGGACCGTCGCCGCGCGTGAAGAATCGCGGGGTGCCGCCCACGGACCGGAACGCGCGGACCGGCGAGTTCACGCCCGCGGGAATCGTTCGCTGCGCGCGTTCGAACAACTCGTCATTTCGGCTCATCGTTGCACGACTTTCAACGCGTTTCACGCGGAGATCGCGTGCACGAGCGTGCGTGCGGCGCGGGAGATGTCGGCGGGATCGCGATGATCAAACACGCCGGTGATGACGGCGACCGCATGGGCACCCGCGACGATCAGCGCCCGTGCATTCTCCGACGTGATGCCGCCGATCGCCACCAGCGGCACGCCGAGCACGCGGCCGCGCATCAGGAGCTCGACGCGCGCGCGTCGCGCATCCGGCTTCGTCGACGACGAATGGAAGCTGCCGAACGCGACATAGTCGGCGCCCGAGGCGACCGCTGCGCGTGCGCGCTCGAAATCGTCGTAGCACGACACGCCGATCAATTTGTCGTCACCCACGATGGCGCGGGCAGCGTCGACATCGCCATCGTCCTCGCCCAGGTGAACGCCGTCCGCTTCCGCCAGGAACGCGAGGCCGGCATCGTCGTTGACGATCAGCAACGCGCCGCGGCAGGCACAGAGCGCCGCCAGCCCACGCGACTGGGTCACGCGCAACGCGCGATCCGCGGTCTTGTTGCGATACTGGACGACGGCGGCGCCGCCGTCGATCGCCGCTTCGACATCGCGCACGAGTCGCTGCGCATCCGCGATATCGGGTGTCACCGCGTACAGGCCCGTCAGCCGCGCGCGTCGCGTCCGGCGCGCGTCGGAAGCGTCAGTGCGTGCCCCGGACATCCGAGCGTCGTGCGGGCTCCGCCGCGTCCGACACGATCGTCTCCGCCGCGTCGTCGTCGTCGTCCCGCGCCCAGAACAGGCGGTCCGGCAGGAACTGGCCCATGCCCGGACGATATGCTTTCTGCAGCGCATGCCACGTGTAATCCTGCGCCTCGCGCACCGCTTCCGGCAGCGCAAGCCCGTTGGCGATCATCGCGGCGATCGCCGACGCCAGTGTGCAGCCGGAACCGTGATAGCGGTGGGGAAGCCGCTGCCACTTGTCGGCGCGGACGACGCCGTCCTTCGAGTAGAGGGTATTGACCACATCGACGGTCGCCTCGTGCGTCCCGGTGACGAGCACGTATTCGCAACCGGACGCGACAAGCCGCTCGGCGCACGCCTCGAGCGTCGGGTCGTCGTCGTCGAAGTCGGCGAGTCGTCGCGCCTCCATGCTGTTCGGTGTGAGGATCGTCGTCTGCGGCAACAGCAGCTCGCGCATCGCCTGCGACATCTCGTCGGTGGCGAGTTCATCGCCGCGGCCCGACGCGAGCACCGGATCGAGAATCAGCGGTATGTCGGGATAGTCGGACAGGATCTCGGCGATCGCCGCGATGTTCTCGATGCTGCCGAGCACGCCGACCTTGAAGGCGTCGATCGGCATGTCCTCGAGCAGCGCGCGCGCCTGGTCGGATACCCAGTCGGAGTCGATCGCCATGATGCCCTCGACACCGGTGGTGTCCTGCACCGTCAGCGCGGTGACGACCGACAGCGGGTGACATCCCATTGCCGCCAGCGTGAGGATGTCGGCCTGCAAACCGGCGCCGCCCGACGGATCGGAAGCGGCAAACGTGAGCACAACCGGAGGGAAAGCGGGATCGTCGTCGGTGGACATTGGAACGCGACGCGTGATTGCGCCGCGCGGGGCGTGGACGGTTGCTACACTCTCGGATTCTACCCCATGCACCAGCGACCGACGCCGGCCTGGCGTTGCGTCGCCGGACGCCGCGCGAAACGCCGCTGACCCGATGAAAAAATACATGTGCCTGATCTGCGGCTGGATCTACGATGAGGAACTCGGTGCGCCCGACGAGGGCATCGCCGCGGGAACGCGTTGGGAGGACGTGCCGCCGAACTGGACCTGTCCCGAATGCGGCGCGCGCAAGGAGGACTTCGAGATGATCGAGCTATGAGGAACGACCTGCGATGAGAATCCTGCACACGATGCTTCGCGTCGGCGACCTCGATCGCTCGATCGCCTTCTACACGAACGTGCTCGGAATGCGCGTGCTGCGCCGCACCGAACGGCCCGAGCAACGCTACACGCTTGCGTTCGTCGGCTACGGTGACGAGCACGAGAGCGCCGTGCTCGAGCTCACGTACAACCACGGGGTCGATCGCTACGAGCTCGGCACCGCGTACGGCCATATTGCGATCGAGGTCGACGACGCGGCCGCCACCTGCGAGGCAGTCCGCTCGGCGCCGCAGGCCGGCGGCTCGGTCACCCGTGAGGCGGGCCCGGTCGAGGGCGGGACCACGGTCATTGCGTTCGTGCAGGATCCCGACGGCTACAAGATCGAGCTGATCGAGCGCCACTGACGCCCGGCGATCGTCAGCCCGTGTCGAGCAGCGCGCGCAAGTCGTGGGCGAAGACGTCGGACGACTGGCCGTTCGATACGAAGAGCCGCAACCGGCCCTGGGGATCGAAGATGTAGGTGCCCGCCGAGTGGTCCATCGTGTAGCCGCCGCTGGCGGTCGGCACCTTCTGGTAGATGATGTGGAATTCCTTGGCCACCGCCGCGGTCGCATCGCGATCGCCGTAAAGCCCGACGAAGCGCGGATCGAAGGCCGGCACGTATTGCGCGAGCAGCGCGGGCGTGTCGCGCTCCGGGTCGACGGTGACGAACAGCACCTGCACCCGATCGGCCGCGGGGCCGAGCTTGCGCATCGCGTCGGCGAGTGCCGCGAGCGTCGTCGGGCAGACGTCCGGACACTGCGTGTAGCCGAAGAAGATTGCGACCGCCTTGCCGCGAAAATCAGCGAGCGTGCGTCGGGTACCGTCGGCCGCAGTCAGCGCGAAACCGCGGCCGAACGACGCACCGGTGATATCCGTCGACTCGAACGATGGTCCGCGTGCGCCGCACGCTGCGAGAGCGGCAAGTGCGGCGAGCGCTGCGATCGCCACCGCCCGTCGCAGGCGGCGGTCAGACATGGGTAGCGGCGGACGACACGGCGATGTTTGGGCCAAGGCGCGGCGCCCGCGAGGCGTCGTCAGAACAGACGCTGGAGGTAATGATCGAGCAGCAACGCGGAGAACAGCGCCGCAAGGTACACGATCGAGAACTTGAACATCGCGCGCGCGAGCGCATCACTGTACGCCGCGTACAGCCGGACGGCGTGGCGGATGAACACGAGGCCGAGTGCAACCGCCGCGACGAGGTACGGAAGGCCGCTCATCCGCAGCGCATAGGGCAGCAGCGTCACGGCGACCAGCGCGACCGTGTAGAGGACGATCATCACCTGCGTATAGCGGACCCCATGCGTGACGGGGAGCATCGGAAGCCCGGCCTTCGCGTACTCGTCGCGGCGGTACAGCGCGAGCGACCAGAAATGCGGCGGCGTCCACACGAAGATGATGAGGAACAGCAGCAGCGCTTCCGGCGGAACGTCGCCGGTGACCGCGACCCATCCCAGCACGGGCGGCATTGCGCCGGATGCGCCGCCGATGACGATGTTCTGCGGCGTTGCCGGCTTGAGCAGCACCGTGTAGATCACCGCGTAGCCCAGGAACGTGCCGAGCGTCAGCCACATCGTCAGCGGGTTGACGAATGCGTACAGCAGCGCGAGTCCCGCACCGCCGACGACGCCGGCGAACAGCAGTGTTTCGCGCGTGGAGATCTGACCGCGCGCGAGCGGCCGCCAGCTCGTGCGTCGCATCAGCTTGTCGATGTTCTGCTCGACCAGGCAATTGATCGCCGCTGCTGCGCCCGCGACGAGCGCGATTCCGACCGTGCCGAACAGCACGGGTACCGCCGGCGGAATGCCGGGCGCCGCCAGGAACATCCCGATCACCGCCGTGAACACGATCAGCGACACGACGCGCGGCTTCGTCAGCGCGAAGAACTGGCGCGCGCGGGATTCTGCAAGGGCGAAGGTGGTCAACGGTCGGAACGGGGGCTTGGCGAAACGCAATTTTAGCATCGCATTGTCCCGCGAAGCGCTCGCGCCGGTCACACGCGGTCATCGTCATCCGGCGGCCGCGTTCGCGCACGAGGCCGTCGCAAAGGCGCGCGGACCAGCGGCAGGCGATCAGCCGATGCGCGAGGCCCTGAGGAGTCGCGTCAGATCGCGGGCCATCGCCTTGATGTCGGGGTTGGAGGGCCACGCGAGCACGTAGTTGCCGAGCGGATCGACGAGGTA
>JBDTNI010000035.1:0-10089 GCA_039933815.1 Betaproteobacteria bacterium | reverse complement strand
CAAGCCAGGATGTCGCGAGACTCGCGATCGAACGCGGGCTCGTGGACGCCTATCGCCAGGTCTTCGGAGTGTTGTTCTGGTTCATGGTGCTTCCCGGGCCGACGGGTGCGGTGCTCTATCGCGCCGTGGCGTTGCTCGCCGCGGAATGGCGCGGCGCGGTGCCTGGCAACGACATCAGCGCGCCGATTCGCTCGCTGCTCGTGTTCGGCCGGCCTGCACGACGCCTGCTGCGCATCGTCGACTGGATTCCGGTCAGGCTGACGGCGCTGTCGTTTGCCGTCGTCGGCGACTTCGAGGACGCCATCTATTGCTGGCGCACGCAAGCGGCGCTGTGGCCGGTCGGAGAGGGGGGCGATGCGCAAGGGATCCTGCTCGCGGCCGGCGCCGGCGCGTTGGGAGTCCAGCTCGGCGGTCCGTTGCCGATGGTCGGTGGCGAAATCGAGGCGCGTCCCGAAATCGGGGTCGGCGAGACGGTCGAGGCCGACGTGTTGCCTTCCGCGGTGGGGCTGGTGTGGCGCGCGCTGGTGCTGTGGCTGCTGCTGGTGCTGCTGCTCACGCTGGCCAACTGGGCACCGTAGTCGAGCGCGTAGTCGAGCGCGTAGTCGAGCGCGGCACCGCATCGGCGTTCGCGCAGGCCGTTCGGTTTCTGGTCAGCGGGACGGGTCCCGCGCCGCGCGTGCTTCGCGCAGCAGCGTCTGCAGCAGCGCGACGCGTTGGGGCGCCACAAGACCGCCTGCGACCGCGGCGCGCACCGCGCAATCGGGCTCGCGGTCGTGGCGGCAGTCGCGAAACCGGCAGTGCGGCACCAGCGGACGCAGCTCGACGAATGCACCGATGATGGCGTCTTCCGAACAGTGCGCGAGCCCGAAGCTCTGCAGGCCAGGAGAATCGACGATCCACGCGTCGTCGCCCGGCAGCCGATACAGCGCCGTCGATGTCGTCGTGTGCCGGCCGCTCCGCAACGCCGCCGAAATTTCGCCGATCCGGGCGGCGGCACCCGGCAGCAGCGCATTGATCAGCGTCGACTTGCCCATGCCCGATTGGCCGATCATCACGCTGCGCTGGCCCGCGACGAGGGGCGCGACCGGCGACACGTCACGCTTCGCCGACACCGGAACCACGTCGTAACCGAGCGACGCGTAGAACGCGAAACGCTTCACCAGTGCCGGGGCGCCGTCGAGGTCCGATTTGTTCAGGATGATCGCGAACCGGCAGCCTTCCGCTTCGGCGGCAATGATCCATCGATTCAGCAGATGTTCGTCGACGGGCACGTCGGGCGCGACAACGCCCAGCACCTGCGTGACGTTCGCCGCGATCAGTTTTTCGCGAAAGGCGTCGGAGCGATACAGCAGCGTGCGCCGCGGATCGACACCGACGATCGATGCACCGTCGGGTCCATCAGCGACTTGGACGCGGTCTCCGCAGGCGAGCGTCATCGCGCGGCCCTTGAGCACGCAGGTGACCGTGTCGCCGCGATCGAGTTCGACGCCGTAGTGACGCCGATGCGCGGCGATCACGAGTCCTCGCGACAGGGCGTCGTCGACCGGCGCTACCGTTTTCGACCGACGCGGTTGCGTCACCCGGCGAGCAGACGATCGGTCTTCGCCGCGCAGATGAGGTCGTTGCGCGTGATCCCGCCGGCGTCGTGCGTCGACCAGGTCACGATGCACCGATTGAACGACACGCGGAGGTCGGGGTGATGGTCCTGGCGGTTGGCCATCCAGGCGATGGCGTTCACGAAGCCCACGGTCGCGTGGAAATCGTCGAACCCGAACGATTTCTCGATTCGGTCGTCGAGGATCGACCACCCGGGCAGCGCCGCTGCAACCATCTTCAGTTCGGGCGCCTTCAACCGCGCGGCGCCGGCTGTGCAGTGCATGCCCGCGATCCGTGCCGGATCGGCGGGAAATGCGTCATCGTCGTTGGCCATCGAACCGATAGTACTGCTTGTCGAGCCACGCCGCGATGTGCTCCTCTTCGTCGGGAAACAATCCCGCGCCGAGTTGCGAATTGCAGAATGCGATCTGCGCGCGCAGCTGTGCGGGCGTCCGCACGCGGCGGTCGGCGCGCGTGTAAATCCGGTGCTCGTCGCCCAGCATCCGCGTGTGGCAGCCGTTGCACGGCTGCTCAACCAGCGCGTGTCCGCGTTCGGCATCGCCGGCGCCACCGTTGACCACGGATTGTGCGCTCGCGGTCGTCACGACGGCCGCGAGCAGCCAGGCCCCCCACCCAGTGGGTTGGTCGACAACGCTCATCCGGGCATCGGCTCCGCGAGCGACTTCAGCCGCGCCACGCGGATCGTCGCCGGCGGGTGCGAGTCGTAGAACGCCGAATGGAGCGGATCGGGTGTCAGCGTCGCCGCGTTGTCCTCGTAGAGCTTGATCAACGCACTCACCAGCGCGGATGCCGACGCATGACGGGCGGCGAACTGGTCCGCTTCGAATTCGTGCCGCCGCGAGTAGGCCGCGGACAGCGGCGCCAGCGCGAACGTGAACACCGGGAGTGCCAGCATGAATAGAGCAAGGGCCACGCCCGGCCGGGCCATGGCCGCCACCACGTCCGCATCCGGTATGCCTAGACCGACATAGAACCACGCAGAGCGCGCGAGCCAGGCGAGCGATGCGAGCAGCAGCAGTGACAGCACTGCCGACCATATAACGAGCTTGAGCACGTGCCGCAGCCGGAAGTGTCCGAGCTCATGCGCCAAGACCGCCTCGAGCTCGTCGGGGGACAGTCGTGCCAGCAGCGTATCGAAAAACACGACGCGCTTCGCGCGGCCGAACCCCGTGAAGTACGCATTGCCGTGCGCGGAGCGCTTCGATCCATCCATGACGAAAAGGCCCGATGCGCGGAACCCGCAACGCGCGAGCAGTTCCTCGATGCGTGCACGGGCGTCGCCTGCCGGCAGCGGCGAGAAACGATTGAACAGCGGCGCGATCACCGTCGGATACAGCACGAGGATCAACAGCTGAAACGCCATCCACGCGACCCACGCGTATACCCACCACCAGGTGCCTGCGCTTCTCATCAGCCACAGCACGAGCGCCGCGAGCGGAAGGCCGAGCACGGCACCGACGGCGACGCCCTTGGCGAGGTCGCCCAGCCATACGCCGAGCGTGGTCCGGTTGAAGCCGAACCGCTCCTCGATGCGAAACGTGCGCCACCACGAGAAAGGCAGCGCCACGGCACCGCTGAGCGTCGCGATCGCCACCAGCAGCAGCAGGTCCCGCACGATGGGGTGGACCGGAAGCGATTCGGTCGCGACGAACAGCCACGCGAGTCCGCCGCCCAGCGTGATCGCGACGAGCAGGATGGCGTCGGCGGCGGTTTCCAACCGGCCGAGGCGCTGCTTGTCGATCGTATAGTCGGCTGCCTTGCGATGGGCTGCCGTGTCGACGCGCCCGGCGAAGGCGACAGGCGTCGCGTCGCGGTGCGCGCGAACGTGCGATATCTGCCGTCCCGCCAGCCACAGGCGCAAGACGACGGAGGCGAGCAGGGCGACGACAAACGCGAAACTGAAGATCGAGGCCGACACGGCGATCCGCGAGGCGCCGCGTTCAACGCGCGGCGCTGTGCTAAATTGAAGCGTTCATTTTACGCTCGTCGCCATGCCACAGGACGCCAACCGACTGATCTGGGTCGACCTCGAGATGACCGGGCTCAAGCCGGACGCCGACCGCATCCTGGAGGTCGCGCTGGTGATCACCGATCACGCGCTGGAGACGGTGGCGCAGTCCGATGTGTTCGTCGTGCATCAGGATGACGCCGTGCTCGACGGCATGGATTCGTGGAACAAGGGCACGCACGGCCGCTCGGGCCTGATCGACAAGGTCAAGACATCGGCGCTATCCGAGGTCGACGTCGAGACCGCCGCGCTCGCGTTCCTGCGCGAGCACATACCGGCGAAGGCTTCGCCGATGTGCGGCAACACGATCTGCCAGGATCGCCGGTTTCTCGCGCGATTCATGCCCGACCTGGAGGAATGGTTCCACTATCGCAACCTCGACGTCTCGACGCTGAAGGAACTCGTCCGGCGCTGGAAGCCCGAGCTCATGAAGGGCATCCCGAAGGAAGGCAAGCACGAGGCGCTGGCCGACATTCTCGAGTCGATCGACGAACTGCGCTATTACCGGACGCATTTCCTCAAGGTCTGACGCGTCGGGCCGTTCGGGCGATCGATGAAATTCTGCAGCACCTGCGGGGCATCGAGTCTTGCGTTTCGCGTACCCGACGGCGACACGCTGCCGCGCGTTGTCTGCGACGCCTGCGGCACCATTCACTACCAGAATCCGAAGATCGTCACCGGCTGCCTGCCGGTCTGGAACGAGCAGGTGCTGCTGTGCAAGCGCGCGATCGAGCCGCGCCATGGACTCTGGACGCTTCCCGCCGGCTTCCTGGAAAATGGCGAGACGCTGATGGCGGGTGCGCAACGCGAGACGCTGGAGGAGGCCGATGCGCGCGTCGAGCTCGGTGCGCTGTACACGGTGATCAGCCTGCCGCACATCAACCAGGTGTACGTGATGTTCCGTTCGCGGCTGCTCGATCTTCGCTTCGGTCCCGGAACGGAGAGTCTCGAGGTGCAGCTGTTCGACGAGCAGGACGTGCCATGGGAGGCGCTCGCATTCCGGACGATCGCGCGCACGCTGCGCAACTTCTTCGCCGACCGGCGGCAAGGCAGCTTTCCGCTGCACGTGAGCGCCATCGAGCGCCGTCCCCCGCTGCCCCCCGACCTCAGCGCCGCCGGCTGAATCCGGCTTTCGACGGCAGGCGATCGCAGCGCATCAGTTCGACGACGGTGCCTTCGTCGTCAGTCGGTCCACCGGCCGCCGCGTCGCTGGGTGGCGGCCGCTCTCCGATCAACCTGCGCAACGGCGAGCAGCGATCGCTCCAGCACAGGTCGTAGTCGCGCGTGAAGGTGGACGCGGTGAGGCGCAGCCTTGCGAGCCGCCGGTTCTTCGGGCGCCACGTCCACCATCCGTTCACGAGCCGCGCATCGGCGGGCGGCTCCATGCCCGCGCCGAAGCTGCGAATGCGCGCCTCGACGAGCCGCAGGTCGCGACCGTCCACGCGATAACGTTCCTCCCATCGGGTTTTTTCCACCGAATGGTCCCACGCGACGACCAGTTCGGTCGTCGGCAGCGAGGCGCGCAGCGAGCCCGCGACGAACAGGCAGATCGAGATCATCGGCTCGGCGCGGGCGCCGTGCGGGCGGGACGCAGCCGCCGAGCGGATGCGGCCCTCAGGCGCCGGCCGGGCGTGCGGCTGCTGCGCGCGTGTGCCACAGGTGCCACGCGATGAAGGCGACACTTGCGGTGAGGCCCGCCTGATCCGTCCACGGCACCGCCGCGACCAGCAACGACGCGGAGGCGAACGCCAGGATGCGTTCCGGCCAGCCCAGCGGGCCGCGGAGGAAGTAGCCGACTGCCGCGGCGCCCCACAGCGCGATCGCCAGCAGCGCCTTGGCGATCACGTAAGCCGACGCCGCGAGCGAGAACCCGGCGCCGGCGGTAACCGGCTGCAGCATCAGCGCCGGATCGTAGACCGCCATGTAGGGGACGACGAAGCCGGCGATTGCGATGTGGGTCGCCTTCCAGCCGATCTGCATCGGCGGTGCCTTGGCGATCGACGCCGCGGCGAACGCCGCCAGCGCGACCGGCGGCGTCAAGTCGGCCATGATGCCGAAATAGAACACGAACATGTGCGAGACGATCAGCGGGACGCCCAGCTTGAGCAGCGCGGGTGCCGCGATCGCACTGGTGATGATGTAGTTGGGGATCGTCGGTATCCCCATGCCGAGAACGAGGCATACCAGCATCGTCAGCAGCAGCGACAGGAACAGGCTGCGCGCGCCGACCTGCAGGATGAATTCGGCGAAATTCGATGCTGCGCCGGTCAGCGTCAGCACGCCGATGATGACGCCGACGATTGCGCATGCGATGCCGACGGGGATGGCCTGCCGCGCACCGCCGACGAGGCTCGCGCGCATCACGGCGAGCGTCGCGCGCCCGCCCTGGACGACGAGATTCGCAACCACCAGCAGCGCGATCGCGACGATGATCGGCCAGATTCCGTAGCGGAAGAACGACGCCGTGGCGACGCCGAGCGCCACCCAGAAAACCACGCGGAACAGCATCGACGAGAAGCCGGCGGCGATGCCGACGCCAAGGATCAGCATTGCGGTCAACGCGAGTCCCACGATGCCCGAGAACATCGGCGTGAAGCCGTCGAACAGCATGAAGACCAGCACCGCGAGCGGGACCATCAGGTACCAGCTCTTGCGAATGGCCGTCCACGGATTCGGACACTCCGCCTTCGGGACGCCCATCAGGCCGGCGCGGCCCGCCTCGAGATGCACCATCCAGAATGCCGTCGCGTAGTACAGCAACGCCGGAACGACCGCCGCCTTGACGATGGTGATGTACGGGAGGTTCAACGTCTCCGCCATGATGAACGCGACGGCGCCCATCACCGGCGGCATGATCTGGCCCCCCATGCTCGATGTCGCCTCGACCGCGCCGGCGAACACCGGCGAGTAGCCAAAGCGTTTCATCAGGGGGATCGTGAACTGCCCGACCGTCAGCACGTTCGCCACGCCCGATCCGGAGATCGTCCCCATCATGCCGGACGAGAACACCGCGACCTTCGCAGGGCCGCCGCGCGCGTGACCGACAAAACCCAGCGCGACGCTGTTGAACAGGTTGATCATGCCGGCGTGCTCGAGGAAGCTGCCGAACAGGATGAACAGGAAGATGTACGTGGCCGATACGAGCGTCGGTATGCCGAACAGTCCTTCGGTACCGAGGAAGAGCTGCGACACGATCTGGTCGTAGCCGTAGCCGCGATGCGAAATGAGCGACGGCAGGTACTGACCGAACAGGCCGTAGGCGAGGAACAGTGCGCAGATCAACGGCAATGCCACGCCGAGCACGCGCCGCGCCGCATCGAACACCAGCACGATGAACAGCGTGCCCACGACGAGATCCGTCGTGCTCGGGTCGCCGGAGCGCTGGATGAGCTCGGCCTCGAAGACGAGGTGATAAAGCGCGAGCGCAAACGCCAGCGCGGCCAGCAGCCCGTCGTGGACGGCGATGCGCGTGCGATCGGCGCGCGCGGAGACCGGGTGGATCAGGAACGCCAGCGCGAGGAGGAAGCCGACGTGGATCGACCGCGTCGGCAGACTGGACAGCGGCGCAAAGGCCGCGATGACGAGCTGGAAGGCGGAGAATGCGAGCGCCACGCCCGCGACGACCTTCGCGGCAACGCCGACGAGACTGCGCTTGGCGCCCGTTTCGTCGAATGGCGCGTCGTCGCCGGCGGGCGACGCGGGGGCGGGGGAAGTCGTCATTCGCGGCTCCTGGTTCCACCGGTCGCGGCGCGAGGCGACGCGTCGCGCCGTCTCACGCCGTACTCGCCGCTACTTGAGCGCGCCGACTTCCCGATAGTACTTTTCGGCGCCTGGATGCAGCGGTACCGGCATGCCCGCCGTCGCGTGCTTGATGTCGATCGACTTGGCGGCGGCATGCGCGGCCTTCAGCTGATCGAGCCCCGTCCACAGCGCCTTCGTCATGCCGTACGCGATGTCGTTGCTGACGCCCTCGTGCGTGACGAGGAAGTTCTGGACAGCCGCCGTCTGGACGTCCGCCGTCTGGCCGCGGTACGTGTTCGCCGGAATGGTCGCCACTACGTACGCGGGATCGTTCGTTTTCTTGATAACGTCCTCGGGAATGGTCACGACGACGATGTCGACCGAGGTCGCCAGGTCGCGCAGCGACGAAACGCCGAGGCCGGCCGATTGCAGCGTAGCGTCGAGCTGGCGATTCTTCATCAGCTCGACCGATTCCCCGAACGGCAGGTACTCCACCTTGCCGAAATCCTTGTACGACATGCCCGCGGCGGCGAAGATCGTGCGGGCGTTGAGCTCGGTTCCGGACTTCGGCGCGCCGACGGACACGTTCCTGCCCTTGAGGTCGGCAAGCGTCTTGATGCCCGAGTCGCCACGCGCGACGATCTGGATGTAGTTCGGGTAGATCGCGGCGATACCGCGAAGCTTCTTGAGCGGCGCCTTGAATCCGGCGTCCTCGTTGCCTTTCCAGGCGTCGGACAGGGAATCGCCGAGCGTGAAGGCGATCTCGCCGCGCCCGGCCTGCAACAGGTTCAGATTCTCGACCGACGCCTTGGTCGCCTGCACCGATGTCTTGACGTCCGGCATTGCCTTGCCGATGACACCGGCGAGCGCGACGCCGAGCGGGTAGTACACGCCGCTCGTACCGCCGGTCAGCACATTGACGAACGTGTCGGCCGCGGCGGCCAGCGGGGCCGCCAGTACGCCCGTCGACACCACGAGCACGCTCAATGCATTTCGTAGCAATCCCATGCGTCCTCCTTGAGAGGGATGCGCCCGTAGAGGCGGCATCCGTTTGCCGGCGCCTTGCGGTCACCGCGACCGCGACGCACGTTCGATGCCAAATTATAGTGCAGTCCGCCGGTCAGGACGATGCGACGATCCGCACCTTCGCCTCGCCGAGCGCGCGATGCAGTTGCGCGACGTGCCCGTGCCCCGTGGTCTCGACGACGCACACCACGCGCACTTCGGACAGGTCGGGGCCGGAGAAGGCGCGGTCGTGGACGATTTCCTTGATCGAAGCGCCGGTGGCTGCGATGATTTCGGCGAGCCGCGCGAGGCCTCCCGGGCGGTCGCTGATCGACACGGTGAAGCGCGACAGCCGGCCGTCGGCCACGAGCCCGATCTCGATCACGCGGTCGAGGATCGTGAGGTCGATGTTCCCGCCGCACAGCACGAGCACGACATCCGCGCCCTTGAGCGCATCGAGGCGACCGGCGAGAAATGCGGCCAGCGGGGCCGCCCCCGCGCCTTCGACAACGCTCTTCTCGAGCTCGATCAACCGCAGTACCGCGAGCGCGATCGTGGCCTCGTCGACGGTGACGACCTCGTCGACGACGCGCCGCAATATCTCGAACGGCCTGCCGCCGGCCTGCGCCACGGCGAGCCCGTCGGCGAGCGTGTGCGACAACGTGACGGGCACGGGCCGGCCCGCGGCCAGCGCGGCCGCGAAGCGCGCGGCGCGCTCGGGCTCGACGCCGATGACGCGCACGCCCGGATTGCGCGCTGCGACGACGGCACCGATTCCGGCGAGCAGGCCGCCGCCGCCGACCGGGGCGACGATCGCCTGCACGCTCGGCGTCTGCTCGAGAATCTCCAGCGCGATCGTCCCCTGGCCGGCAATCACGTGCGCGTTGTCGAACGGGTGGATGAACGTCAGGCCCTCGCGCGCGGAGATGGCCTCCGCTTCGACGCGCGCTTCGGCGAGGTCCGAGCCGTACAGCACGACCGTCGCGCCGAGCTGGCGGCAGTTGGTGACCTTGACCAGCGGTGCGAACTTCGGCATGACGACGGTGACCGGAATGCCCAGCAGCGCGCCGTGATAGGCGACGCCCTGCGCGTGGTTGCCGGCCGATGCCGCGATGACGCCGCGTTCGCGCTGGGTGAGGGACAGTTGCAGCAGCGCGTTGCGCGCGCCGCGCTCCTTGAAGCTGCCGGTGCGTTGCAGGTAGTCGAGCTTGCAAAAGACATGCGCACCGGTCAGTTGCGACAACGGAATCGACTCGACGCACGGCGACTCGTAGATGCCGCCCCGGATGCGCTCGCGCGCGGCCTCGACGTCGGCGAGCGTGACCTCGGGCTCGGCCGCTGCCGACGGCGGCGACGCAGCGGGGTTCATGGAAACGGCAATTCGATGGACGGCTTCGCCGCCGTGAGTACGCGCCGAAACTCGCGCTGGATGCGTGCCAGCGCCGCCGGGTCATCCGCTTCGAACCGAAGCACGATGACGGGAGTCGTGTTCGACGCTCGCGCCAAGCCGAAGCCATCCGGATATTCGACGCGCAGTCCGTCGATCCGGATCACCTCGGACGCGCCGGGAAACCGCGCGTCCGCGTCGAGCTTCGCGATCAGCGCATGCTGCTCGCCCTCGCCGCAGCCGATGTTGAGCTCCGGGGTGGACAGCGCATTCGGCAGTGCGTCGAGCACCGCCGACGGATCGGCGTGCCGCGACAGGATCTCGAGCAGCC
>JBDTNI010000034.1:0-10317 GCA_039933815.1 Betaproteobacteria bacterium | reverse complement strand
CGCAGCAGGTCGCCGCGCACGACGGTCAACAGCAGCAGCGCCGTCATGCCGAGCGCGAGCGCGCCGATCTGCAGGCTCGATGCGAGCGCCCGGCGGCGCAGATTCGCCAGTCCGAATCGCCACGAGACACCGCGCTGTGGAACGCGCTTCAGCAACGTCAGCAGCAGCCATGCAAGCGCCGCGGCGGCGAGGAGCAACGCAGCAACGCCCGTGAGCATGATCGTCGCCGCCTGCGCCTCGCGCGCCTGCCACGCAATGAGAGCGGCGATGGTGGCGGCGCCGACGCCGTACGCGAGGACTCCGACGGCGCGCGGCCTAGGCAGGTCGCGACGCAGCACGCGCAGCGGCGGAACGTTCGCCAGTGCGACCAGAGGCGGCATCGCAAATCCGAACAGCAGCAGCACACCCGTCGCGAACGCCTTCAAGGCGGGCATCCATGTCGGGAACGGCAGCGTCTCGACGAACGCGCTCGCGAGCACCGCCGCCAGCAGTTGCTGTCCGGCGAGCGCGCCCACGACGCCGAGCGCGCTGCCGACCACGCCAAGCGCCACGAACTGGATCGCGAACAGCGCGAGCGTCCTGGCGACCGACGCGCCGAAGCAGCGGAACATCGCCGCGGCGTCGAGATGGCGTCGAAGGTAGCGCGACGCAGCGAGCGCCACCGCGACGGCCGCGAGCAGCACGGCGACCAGCGCCGAAAGGCCGAGGAAGCGCTCGGCCCGCTCGAGCGTCTGTCGTACTTCGGGCCGAAGGTCGCGGACCGTCTCGACCCGCTGCCCCGCGGTGACGGCGCCGGCGAGCCAGTCGTGGAACCGCTCGACGTCCGTCGCTTGGTCGCCCGCGATGAGCAGCCGCCACGTCGCCCGCGTACCGGGCTGCAACAGGTTCGTCGCGGGAACGTCGTCGAGGTTCAGCAACAGCTTGGGTCCGGGCGCGAACGTGAGCCCGGCCACTTCGGGATCCTGCGCAATGATCGCGGCCACGGTCAATGTCGCATCGCCGACCGCGATTTTCGTTCCCTTGGCCGCACCGAGACGGTCGGCGAGCCGCGTGTCGATCCACGCTTCGCCGCGCGCCGGAATGCCGGTTGCATTGCGCCGCGCGGCGCCGTCGGCGGCCGCAAGCGCGACGGTGCCGCGCAGCGGATAGTCGCCCGCTACCGCCTTGACGTCCGTCAGCACTGCCGGTGACGTGGCGGAACCCGCCGTCTGCACCATGCTGTTGAAGCGTATCGCCGGGGACGTGCGGAGGTTGCGTCGGCGTGCCTCGTCCGCCAGGGACGCCGGCAGCGGCCGATCGCCCGAGACCATCAGGTCGGCGCCCAGCAGCAGGTTTGCCTGTTGCGCAAGTCCCGCGCGCACGCGTTCCGCGAAGAAACTTACGGTGCCGACGCTCGCCACCGCGAGGATGAGCGCGGCGACAAGAACGCGCAACTCCCCCGCCCGCCAGTCACGGCGGACGAGGCGCAACGCGAGCGTCAGCGTCGGCATCGCGCGGCGACGCGCCGTCGGCGCGGTGCGCTCACGACGCGGCGACGGGCACGGCGTCCGGCGCGGACGCGACGCGCTCGTCGGCGATGACGCGACCGACTGCGAGCGACAGCCGCCGCTCGCAACGGCCCGCGAGGCCGACGTCGTGCGTGACGAGAATCAGCGTCGTGCCGTGTTCGCGATTGAGGCGGAACATCAGATCGGCAACTTCGATGCCGGTCGTCCCGTCGAGATTCCCGGTCGGCTCGTCGGCCATCAGTATCTTCGGCTCACCGACGAACGCCCGCGCAATCGCGACGCGCTGCTGCTCGCCGCCGGACAGCTGACGCGGATAGTGCGTGGTGCGCCGCGCGAGGCCGACGCGCGCAAGCCACGAACGTGCACGATCGCCGGCGTCCGGCGCCGCCGCGAGTTCGAGCGGAAGCATCACGTTCTCGAGGGCCGTCAGCGCCGGAAGCAGCTGGAAAGACTGGAAGACAAATCCGAGAAGGCGCTGTCGAAGCGCCGCGCATCCGTCCTGGTCCAGTTTCGATAGCGCGACGCCGTCGATGAATACCTCACCCGACGTCGGACCGTCTAGGCCCGCGAGCAGGCCGAGCAGCGTCGTCTTGCCGGAGCCGCTCGCACCGACAATTGCCATCGTCGCACCAGGTGCGACCTCGAACGACACGTTGTCGAGAATCGTCAGCGGCTCCTCGCCGCTTTGCACGATCTTGGTCAGCGCCGCTGCGCGAATGATGGGTGGGGACATGGAAGCGGTAGGTCGGCGCCGTCGTGTGACACCGCGCGCAGCGATGCGTTCAGCAGTATCCGCCCGCGCGGCGGATGGCTACGGCGACCGTTACAATCGCGCCATGAGTCTCGTTTTCGTGCTGCGCCGTATCGGGATCGTCGTATGCCTGCTGCTCTGTTCGCACGCACTCGCGCAGACATCGGCACCGCTGCTGCTGGTCGTCGGCGATTCGATCTCGGCCGGCTATGGCCTGGCGAAGGACGAGGGATGGGTCGATCTGCTTTCGATCAGGCTCGCGACGAAAGGGTACCGCATGCGCGTGGTCAACGCGTCGATCTCCGGCGATACGACAGCCGGAGGCCGCGCGCGCCTCCCGGCGCTCCTCCGGGAGCACCGGCCGACCATCGTCGTCCTCGAACTCGGCGGCAACGACGCGCTGCGCGGCGGCGATCTGCAGGTTACGCGCGCAAACCTCGACGCGATGGTGACCGCGGTGCAGGCGGCAAACGCGAAGCCGGTGATCGTCGGACTCAGGGTGCCTCCGAACTACGGCACCGCGTATGCGCGCCGTTTCGATGCGCTGTTCTCCGACGTGGCGAACGCGCGGCACGCGGCACTCGTTCCGTACGCGTTCGAGGGCTTCGGCGAAGACCTGACGCAGTTTCAGGCCGATCGAATCCATCCGACGGCCGCCGCCGAACCGCGCATTCTCGACAACGTGTGGCCGGCACTCGCCCCGCTGCTGCCGCCACCGCGCCGGTGAAGACGCCGCTGCCGCCGGGCCCGCCGTTGCGCGCGACGCCGCTGGCCGACGTCGAACAGTGGGCCGGATACGACGAGCGGATCGACGTCCGCTCACCAAGCGAATTCGCGGAGGACCGGATACCGGGCGCGATCAATCTTCCGGTGCTCGACGACGCGGAGCGCGCGAGTGTGGGCACGATCTATGTGCAACAATCGGCGTTCGATGCCCGCAAGGTCGGCGCCGGCATCGTTTCGCGCAACATCTCGGCGATCTGCGAGACGCATGTCAAGGACAAGCCGCGCGACTGGGCGCCGCTCGTCTATTGCTGGCGTGGCGGCCAGCGCAGCCGCGCGCTCGTTCACGTGCTGAACGAAATCGGGTTTCGCGCCGTGCAGCTCGACGGCGGTTACCGTGCCTACCGGCGGCATGTCGTGCTCATGCTTGGGCATCTGCCGCAGCAGTTTCGATTCCGCGTGATATGCGGACTCACGGGCTCGGGCAAGTCGCGACTGATCGAGGCACTTGCCGCCGCGGGTGGCCAGGTGCTCGACCTCGAAGCGCTCGCCCGCCACCGCGGCTCGCTGCTCGGGGACCTGCCCGACGAACAACAACCGTCGCAGAAGCTGTTCGACAGCGCGCTGTTCGCCGCGCTGTCGCGCTTCGACCCGTCGCGGCCGGTGTTCGTTGAGTCGGAAAGCCAGCGGATCGGCCGCCTGCAGTTGCCCGAATCGCTGCTCGAGGTGATGCGCGGATCGACCTGCATAAGGCTCGAAGCGCCGCTGACCGCACGCGTGGCGCTGCTCGAGGCGGAGTACGCCCATCTCGTTGCCGACCGGGATGAGCTGAGCCGGCGGCTCGCGCCGTTATTGAAGCTGCACGGCAAGTCGACTGTCGACCGCTGGGCATCGCTGGCGTCATCCGGCGCGACCGCACAGCTCGCGACCGACCTGCTGGCGTCGCATTACGATCCGCTGTACCGACGTGCAATCCCCCGCAATTTTCCCCGTTACCGCACCGCCACCGTGCTCGAGGTCGAGGACACGTCGCACGCGACGTTCCGCCGCGTCGCCAGCCAGTTGCTCGTCGCGGCGCGTGAGCCCGCGAGCGCGTGAGCATGCAAAATAGACCGTCGAGATGATCACCACGCCGTTTCGTCTCGTCAACGTTTTCGCCGAGTCGCCGCTTGCCGGCAATCCGCTCGCGGTGTTCCCTGACGCACGCGGCTTCGATGACGCGACGATGCAGGCGCTCGCGCTGCAGTTCAACCTGTCCGAGACCACGTTCGTGCTTCCGGCCGAGCGCGCGTCGGCATCCGTCCGCATCTTCACGCCGACGTTCGAGATGCCCTTCGCCGGGCACCCGACGCTGGGCACCGCGCACGTCGTTCGCGACGTGCTATCAACCGGCGATCGCGTGACGCTGAAAATGCAGGCGGGCGTGATACCGGTACGCGCGGATGGCGACGTGTGGACGCTGACGGCGAACGCTCCCCGCCATCGCCCGCCGCTTGCGTCCCGCGACGAGCTCGCGCAGATGTGTGGCCTGTCCGTCGCCGATCTCGCCACCGATGGCGAGCCGCTATGGGTCGACACGGGCAGCGAGCAGCTCGTCATCCCGGTCGCAACCTTCTCGGCGGTGCGCCGCGCGCAGCCCTCGGCGGCAAAGCTCCTGGCGCACGGCACCAACGGCCGGCGCGCCATGGCGTACGTCTTCGCCCGCGAAGAAGACCGCGTGCTCGCACGCTTTTTCTTCCCGAAGCATGGCGCCGTCGTCGAGGATCCGGGTACCGGCTCGGCGTGCGCCAATCTCGGCGGATGGCTGATCGCCACACGCCATCCGCTGCCTGCGCGGCTCGTCATCGATCAGGGCGAGGCGGTCGGCCGGCCTTGCCGGCTCGGCCTTTTTGTCGATGCCGACGAGACGATCTCGGTGTCGGACGCGTGATCGACGTCGGTCGCGGGACGATTACGCTGTAGTCGCGTCGGTCGATCCGCCGGTCCAGTGCGCGGCGAAGGCGCGCCAGTGCGGCGCATCGGATGTGCCGATCCGCTCGCGCACGAGCGAGATCTCGCGGGCGTACTCGCCGGCGTCGAGCTCGCCGCGCATCAGTCGGAACCTCTGGTAGACGAGATACGTGTTCAGCACGTCGCATTCGCAGTAGCTGCGCACGTCGCCGATACGCCCGGTCGCGACGGCGGCCGCGACGTCCGCCCCGTCCATGCCGAGCTTGCCCGGAAACCCGCACAGCCGCGCCATCGCGTCCAGCCCGGCGCTCGCGCGGGGCTGAAATTGCGCGATCACATCCATCAGGTCGAGATGCCGGGTGTGAAACCGCGACAGGTAATTGTTGTAGCGATACTCGCGGTCCTCGTCGCCCCAGTCCCAGTACCGCGCCGCGATGACGCCATGGATGAGCGCGCGATGGTTGAGCACGGGCAGGTCGAATCCGCCGCCGTTCCACGATACGAGCTGCGGCGTATAACGGTCGATGCCGTCGAAGAATCGCCGGATGAGCTCGGGCTCGGGATCGGCCGCGTCCCCGATCGACCAGATGCGAATGCCCGACGGGTCTCGGAGTGCGCAGGCGATGGCGACGACGCGCTGCAGGTGCAGCGGCGCAAAGTCGTTCCCCGACGCGGCTCGCCTGCGCTGGGCGAACCATGCGAGCACGCCCGCGTCGTCGAGTGCGGCGTCGATGTCATGGATGCGCCGTATGCCATCGACATCGGGAATCGTCTCGATGTCGAAAACGAGGATCGGGCTCACTGCCGTCCCCGGTCCCACGCGGCGGCGCGCGCGGGAATCACACTGTCGACGCTCACGCGGGGAACACGCCGGTCGAAAGATAGCGATCGCCGCGGTCGCAGACGATGAAGACGATCGTCGCGTTCTCGACGGTCTCTGCCACGCGCAACGCCACCGCGCAGGCGCCGCCCGCGCTGATGCCGCCGAAGATGCCCTCCTCGCGCGCAAGCCGTCGGGCCATGTCCTCCGCGTCCGCCTGCGAGACGCTTTCCGTGCGATCGACGCGGGAGGCGTCGAAGATTTTCGGCAGATAGGCCGCGGGCCATTTGCGGATGCCCGGAATCTGCGAGCCCTCCTCGGGCTGGGCACCGATGATCCGGATCGACGGATTCTTCTCCTTCAGGAACCGGGATACGCCCATGATCGTGCCCGTCGTTCCCATGGCGGAAACGAAATGCGTGACGCGACCGCCGGTGTCGCGCCAGATCTCGGGCCCGGTACCGCGGTAATGCGCCAGCGGATTGTCGGGGTTGGCGAACTGGTCGAGGATCACACCCTTGCCCTCGGCGCGCATCCGCTCGGCAATGTCCCGCGCGGCTTCCATGCCGCCGGCCTTCGGCGTCAGCATCAGTTCCGCGCCGTAGACGCGCATCGTCTGCACCCGCTCGACCGATTGGCTCTCCGGCATCACCAGCAGCATCCGGTAGCCCCGCATCGCGGCGACCATCGCGAGCGCGATGCCTGTGTTGCCAGACGTTGCCTCGATCAGCGTATCGCCGGGCTTGATCGTCCCGCGTTTTTCCGCTTCGACGATCATCGACAGCGCCGGGCGATCCTTCACCGAGCCGGCCGGATTGTTGCCCTCGAGCTTGGCGAGAACCACGTTGGACGTTCGTCCCGGCAGCCGCGCGAGCTGGACCTGCGGGGTGTTGCCGACGGCATCGGAAAGCGTTGCGTAATCCATCGGCCGATTGTAGCCGAGGGGTCGCGCGTCGATCGAAGGGCGCTCCAAACGCGAACCCCGCACCGAGGCGGGGTTCGCGCAACCACGACGTCAGCGCAGAACGACTATTTCTTCGCCTTCTCGTCCGCAGCGGCCTTCGTCGGCGCGGCCTTCGTCGCCGCGTCCGTCGCTGCCGCCGCTTTCTTCGCATCGGCCCTGGCGAGCTTGTCGGCCTTCGCCTTCGCCGCCTTCTCCTCCTTCTCCTTCGCGCGGGCAGCCTTTTCCTCCGCAGCCTTGGCGGCCTTCTCCTCCTTGGCCTTCACCTTGTCCGCGTTCGCCTTTGCCTTGGCGGCCTTCGCCTCGTCGACCTTGGCCATCTTGTCGGCAGCGGCGTCCTTCGCCGGCGGGACCGGCGTCATCGCCGCGGGTGCTGCCGCCGCGGCCTTGGCGGGTGCGGTCGGCGGCGCCATCGGCGCGGGTGTTGCGGCCGCCGCCTTGGCGGGTGCGGTCGACGGCGCCATCGGCGCGGGTGCTGCGGCCGCGGCCTTCGCCGGCGATGCCTTCGGCGCGGCGGCGACGGGGGTGGTCGAGCCGGAGACCGCGATTTCGCCCTTGATCTTGCCGAACTCGCCCTCCTTGATACCCCTCACCTTCATGATGTCTTCCGACGACTTGAAACCGCCGTTGGCCTTCCGATAATCGATGATCGCCTGTGCCTTGACCGGACCGATCCCCGGCAGCGCCTCGAGCTCTTCCTTCGTTGCGGTGTTGATGTTGGTCGCGGCGAGCGCGAAGCTCGCCACCAGCAGCAGCGCCAGTCCAAGCAGCAGCCGTTTCATGTTGTCTCCGGGTGTGGGTGCCAACGGGCACGGGGCCGGCCGCGATACGGCGCAAATGCCGGCGCGACTCGGGCTGGCGAGTAACGCGCTGCCCGTCGCACCCGTTGACCCCCGATTACCGAATCCAACGCGCTCGTTGCCCCGGCGGCATGTCAATGGCCGGAGACTTCGAAAAAAAGGGGGATTCCGTCCCGCCGGCGCTCGAGCGTCGCGGGCGGAATCCGGAGTGCCTTACTTCGCCGCGCGCAGCTCGGATTTACGCGATGGCTGCGCCGGCGTCTTGCCGTCGGCGTGGGTGGCCACAGTCGGCGCCGGGGCCACCGTCAACTCGTTCCTCAGCTTTTCGAAGCGGCGCGCGCCGATGCCCTTGACGTCCTTCAGCTCGTCGAGTTTCTTGAAGCCGCCGTGCTCGGTGCGGTAGTCGATGATGGCCTGGGCCTTGGACGGGCCGATGCCGGACAAAGCGACGAGTTCGTCCTTGCTTGCCGTGTTGAGGTTGAGCGCGGCGATGGCGATTTGCGATGCCAGTGCCAGGCCGAGTGCGATCAGGTAGCGATACATGGCGGTCTCCTTCGTAGTGGGTGGGCTCGCCGCGACCCGCGCCGTGCGCGCGTTGCGACGAGGCCCGAGATTACGAAGGCCGCGATTCCACGGAAATCAGACTTTCGACATATCTACGGACACCGTCCTCGACCGTCAGCATCGGCGCCGCGTAGCCCGCGCGGCGCAGCCGCGCCAGGTCCGCCTGCGTGAAGCTCTGATACCTGCCTGCGAGCGCAGCGGGCATCGGCGTGTACGAGATCGTCCCGTCGGCGACGAGGGTGGCGAGCGAGCGCGGCGCAGCGCCGGCCGCGCGACTGCACGCGTTGACCGTAGCCACGGCAACGTCGTTGAACGTGGCGGCCGTCCCCGTCCCGAGATTGAAAATGCCGGAACGGTCGGGATGGCGGTGAAAGTCGAGGTTGGCCGCGACAACGTCGTCGACGTGGATGAAATCCCGGCGTTGCTCGCCGTCCCCGTACCCGCCGCTGCCGGCGAACAGGCGCACGCGCCCTTCGCGGCGATACCCGTCGAAGAAGTGCAGCGCGACCGATGCCATGCGTCCCTTGTGCGCCTCGCGCGGACCGTAGACGTTGAAGTAGCGGAAGCCGACGATCTGCGCGGTACGTTCGGGAAGGACGCGCCGCACATACTGGTCGAACAGCACCTTCGAGTAGCCGTAGACATTGAGCGGCGTCTCGTGCGCGCGCTCCTCGCGAAAGACGGTGCCGGCGCCATACACCGACGCGCTGGATGCGTACAGGAACGGCACGTCGTTGTTCTGGCAGTGATCGAGCAGCGCCACCGAATACCGGTAGTTGTTGCGCAGCATGTACCGCCCGTCCGTCTCCATCGTGTCGGAGCACGCACCCTGGTGGAACACGGCCGAGATGTCGTCGTCGAAATCGCCCGACGCGAGGCTCGACATGAACTCGTCCTTGTCGAGATAGTCGGCGATCTCGCAGTCGGCGAGGTTGCGGAACTTGTCGCCATCCGTCAGATCGTCCACGGCGATGATGTCACTCTCGCCGCGTGCGTTCAGCGCCTTGACGAGGTTGGATCCGATGAAGCCGGCTGCGCCGGTGACGACGATGTACACGATTCAGCGCCTGTTCTCCGCGGGAACATAGTTCCAGGACGGGGGCTCCGGCGAAGCATGCGTCATGCGACGCGTCCTGGGTCTCCGGTGCGTGAGCGCACCGCAAACGGGACGCGTGGCGCCACCGCGCAGAGCAATTCGTAGCCGACCGTCGACGCGCCGGCGGCGACCTCGTCGACCGGCAGCCCCGCGCCCCACAGCACGACGTCGCTTCCGACCCCTGCCTGCGGCACCGACGTCACGTCGACCGTCACCATGTCCATCGACACGCGCCCGGCCATCGGCACCCGTTCACCGCAGACGAGCACCGGCGTACCGGACGGCGCGAGCCGGGGATAGCCATCGGCATAACCGCACGCGACGACGCCGATGCGCATCGGACTGGCGGCGCGATACAGGCCGCCATAGCCCACGGCGTCGCCGGCGACCAGCGTCTGCACACCAATCAGCTTCGAGCGCAGTGTCATCGCCGGTGCGAGGCCCAGCGACGCCGCGCTGCGCCCGGCGAACGGCGTGGCACCGTAGAGCATGATGCCAGGGCGCACCACCGCCCCGCCGACCTCATCGTACCGGACAACGCCGGCGGAGTTGGCAATCGACCGCGGATAAGGCAGCGAACCGCACGCACGCTCGAATCGCGCGAGCGGCTCCGCGAGCGTATCGCCGTTCTCGTCCGCACGCGCGAAGTGCATCATCAACCGGATGGACGACACTGCATCGGCGCGTTCAAGCCGCTCGCAGACCCCGGCAACGTCGCCCGGCGCGAACCCGAGGCGATTCATGCCGGTATTGGCCTTGACATAGACGTCGATGGGGCGCCGGAGCCGCGCCCGCTCGAGCATGCGCACCTGTTCGGCATCGTGCACCGCCACCGACAGGTTCGCGTCGGCAACCGCATCGAGCTCGGCCGCCTCGAAGAACCCCTCGAGCAGAAGAATCGGACGACGCTCGCCCGTACCGCGCACGACCAGTGCCGCGTCGATTTCGATCAGCGCCAGGCCGTCAGCCAACTGCAGCGCGGGAAGGATCCGCAACAAGCCGTGGCCGTAGCCGTCGGCCTTGACGACCGCCATCACCTCGGCGCCGGGTGCGCAACGACGGACGCGCTCGAGGTTCGTCTCGATCGCGGCGAGATCGATCTCGGCACAGATCGGGCGGGCCATGCGAGGGAAGGGACGCGGCG
>JBDTNI010000033.1:0-10356 GCA_039933815.1 Betaproteobacteria bacterium | reverse complement strand
TGAACAGCATGCGTTTCATGAACGTTTATCCCCGGCGGAGCGCCGCGGGGCAATAGATGGAACGAGGCGACGCGTCTTGCGACGCGCGTGACGCTTACGCGGCGGTCGCGGTGGAAGACGGGTTGTCCGCCGGCAAGGGCCGGGGGACGCGAGGTAAGCGAGGTGGCATGCGCATGAAGTTCGCAGGTCCGGCTGGACACCGGTCTCGTCGTGGCGGGTCTTCTTCGTTCGCTGACTAGCGGAGTATCCGATCGGATGCCGCGGCCACAGGGGTGGCGGCGGCAGCCGGGGCAGAATGGTTCGCTAAGGCGCCGCGCGGCGGCCGCTTCGAACCGGCCGTTGCCGGGTGCGGGAGCTGCGCTGTTCCTTTACCATCGCTACTTTTCCGCGGGTAGACCCGCCCGGCGAGCGACTTAGCCGGATTTCGCCCTGCATTCGCGCAGGGCCCGCAACGTGCGCGCTGGCTTCTCACTGCGCTTGAGCAGTTGAGCAAGCCGCTGCGCTTCGCGGCGGTTCGACGACAATTATAAGCGAATGAACGAGTTAAGCAAGGATGCTGTGTCATGGCTCACCGTCGGCGACGACTCGGAGGGGCAGAGGATCGATAATTTTCTGCTCGGCAAGCTGAAGGGCGTGCCGAAAAGCCATGTCTACCGAATCTTGCGCAGCGGCGAAGTGCGTCTCAACAAGGGCCGCGTCGCACCGGACGCGCGGCTCGCCGTGGGAGATGTCGTCCGTGTGCCACCGGTTCGAACCGCCGCCCCGACCGCCGGCGACAAGCCGCGCGCGGCACGACCGTTCCGGCCGGCGATAGCGCTGGAGGATGACTGCATCATCGTGGTCGACAAACCCGCGGGACTTGCAGTGCATGGCGGCAGTGGCATTGCGCTCGGGTTGATCGAACAGCTCCGCGCGGCCCGGCCCGCGGCGCGCTTTCTGGAATTGGTGCATCGACTCGATCGGGACACGTCCGGCCTGTTGCTGGTCGCCAAGAGACGCTCGGCGTTGACCGATCTCCACGCCCAGTTGCGCGACGGCACAGTCGACAAGCGCTATCTCGCGCTGGTTCGGGGACCCTGGCCCAGGCAAACGGTGATCGTCGATGCCCCGCTGCACAAGTATTCGACGCGCGAGGGGGAGCGGCGGGTGCGCGTCGACGAGACGGGCCGCCCGTCGAAAACAACGTTCCGCCTCGAACGGGTCTGGAAGGTCAGTGAACCGCCACTAGCCCTGCTGGAAGCGGAGCTCGAAAGCGGGCGAACGCATCAGATCCGTGTTCACCTCGCGCATATCGGGCACGCGCTGGCGGGCGACGACAAGTACGGGGATTTCGAGTGGAACCGACAACTGAGCCGAGACGGACTCAAACGGATGTTTCTTCATGCGCGCTCGTTGCGCTTCCGGCACCCGGGGACGGGCGAACCGGCGAACGTTGAGGCGCCGTTGCCGGCGGAGCTGGCTGGGTATCTGAAGCGGTTGGCGGGCGAATCCAAATTTTAGCGAGGTGGCTCATCGCGCTCGAGGCTGAATGCGACGAGCAGGCGAGCGGCCCATGGTCAGCGGATTGGGTCGAATGATGCCCCGAGCGATCCCGAGCGCTATCGCTTCCTTTCTGTTCAATACCCCGAGCTTTTCCACGATATTGCCGAAATGAAAATTCGCCGTGCGTGGTTTGATCCCGAGCTTCACGGCAATATCGACGCTCGTCATGCCATTGGCTGCCATTTCAAGGCATTGCACTTCGCGCGTCGACAAGGGGGCGACTCTAACCATGAGTGCGGGCTCGTAGTCGACGAGATGTGCCATGAAGAAATCATGAAACGACATCGCCAGCAGGACCATTTCTCCAAGCTGCTTGACGACAAACTGCCGGCGTTTGGCGTCCATCGCCGCGATGCCAGAGTTGATGGCGACCAGCACCCGACCGTGGTCGGGATCCCGAAACGAAATTGCGACGCCGCTGCAGACGTCGAAACGTGCCGCATCCCTCAGAAATTCGCGGCAGAGGGCATCGTCGCCGAATGCGGCCGCGTCCCAGACATACGGAAGGTTGCGGTTGTACGTGCAAGTCACCCTGGGATCGACTTCGATATAGCCGCGCTCCCCATAGAGCTTGACCCATTCCTGCGGGAGCGTTGTCCAGACGTAGGAACGGGTGTCGCGGCGCGTAGGCTTCGGGTCGGCAGACATCCCATACATGAAACTGTCGAACCCCAGCTCAGCAACGATCTGCCGCATGACCGGTTGCAACGGCTGACGCTTCAATGCCGCCGATGACAAACGTGCGATCTGGTCATTGATTACGTAACCGGAAATTTCGGCTGGCGAACCGGGATCAATGACGGAAATCATAGTTCCTCCAGAAGCTAACGATCGAGTGACAGAATGATACGTCGGGTTGTCCCGAAACCCGCCCTATTGCCCGCGGCGGGACGCTGGCCGAAGAATTCGCGAGGTCGGTAAACGTTCCAACTGTCATTTTTGCCGGCCTGGCACGCTAAATCCGCCTTGATCTTCGGCATCCGACCATGCGCTACGGCAACCCTTCCACCGCATCGCCCGGACCGATTCCCTTGGCGGCAAACCAGCCCTGCCGCATTTCGATCGCATACTTCGCGAGCCCTTTGGACCAATGCGTCGACTCGTCGAGCGGTCGCATGTCCTCGATGTTGACGATCCGGCTCCGGCTGTCCACGAATGCGATCGACAGCGGCACATACGTATTGCGCATGTAGAACGCGAGCGGTTGCGGCGTTTCGAATACGAAGAGCATGCCGTGGTCGGTTCGGAGGCTGAACCGATTCATGAGCCCGACCGCGCGGGTTTCGAGCGTTGTCGCGAGTTCCACCTCGAGTTTCTGGTCGCGAATGGTCAGTGTACGGGTGGCCGGCTCAGCGGCGAAAGCAGGCACAGCGAGCAACAGGGCGCACAAGAGCACGGATAGGGATCGCATGGGTCGATTCGAATGGATTGATTACAGAATGTCGACGGACGCTTCCCCCGTCAATGCCGCGTCGATGTCGCGGCGCGCATACTGAGGGGCGAACAGCGTGATGAATTCGTACATGTAGCCGCGCAGGAATACACCCTTGCGCAATGCGACGCGGGTGGTCGACGCGGCAAACAGATGGCCGACGTCGAGCATGTCGAACCCGGTGTCCTTGACCGCGTCGAAGGCCATGGTCGCAATGATTCCCACGCCCATGCCGAGTTCAACGTACGTCTTGATCACATCTGCGTCGAGCGCGGCCAGTACCACGTTGGGTTCGAGTCCCCGCGCTGCGAACGCCGCATTCATAGCCGAACGTCCAGTGAATGCGAAATCGTACGTGACGAGCGGGTAGGCGGCGACGGCCTCGAGGGTCAGCGGATGCACGTCCGCGAGCGGGTGCCCCTTGGTTACGAGCACGCCGCGGTTCCACTGGTAACACGGCAGCGTGACGAGATGCGTCGACGTTGCCAGCGCTTCGGTCGCGATGCCGAGATCCGCGGCGCCGGACAATGTCTGCTCGGCAACCTGTACGGGATTGCCCTGATGCAACACGAGTCGCACCTTTGGAAACCGTGCGGCAAACCGCGCCAGTACGGGCGGCAACACGTAACGCGCCTGCGTGTGCGTGGTGGAAATAACGAGCACGCCAGCGTCTTCGGCGCGATACTCTTCGGCGACGCGTTTGAGATTCGCCACCTCGCGCAGCGCGCGACGCGCCGTCGCCACGACGACTTCGCCGGCGGGCGTCAGCGCGGTCAGTCGCTTGCCTTGGCGAACGAAGACGCGCAGCCCGAGTTCGTCCTCGAGTTGCCGCACCTGCTTGCTGATGCCGGGCTGCGACGTATACAACGCCTCCGCCGCATCGGAAACGTTGAGCCCGTTGTCGACGACCGCGCAGAGGTATTTCAATTGTTGAAGGTTCACGGTTGACTAGGGGCAGTAGGGCCGGGATTATATGACCCCTCCGCGGAGTTGGACGCGATGACTCAATTGCTCAAGGTTCATCCGACGCACCCGCAGGCGCGACTGATCAAGGTTGCTGCGTCGCTGTTGCGAAGCGGGGGGGTCCTCGCGTATCCGACCGACTCGAGCTACGCGCTCGGATGCCGCTTCGGCGATGCCGACGCGGCCCGTCGAATCCGCGCGCTGCGCGGCGTCGACGAGCGGCATCACCTGACCCTGGTCTGCAAGGACCTCGCGCAGATCGGCCGCTTCGCTCGGATGGACAACTGGCAGTTTCGAACGGTGAAACAGGGCACGCCCGGCGGCTTCACGTTTCTGTTACGTGCCAGCGACGAGGTGCCGCGTCGCGTCGCCCATCCGAAGCGTAGTACGATCGGTGTTCGGGTTCCTGATCATCCCACGGTGCGGGCACTGCTCGCCGAATTCGACGAGCCGATCCTGTCGTCGACGCTGATCCTGCCGGGCGACGATCAGTCGCTCAACGACGCGGCTGAAATCTTCGAGCGGCTCGATGGTCGCGTCGATGCGATTCTGGATGCCGGACCTTGTTCAGCCGAGCCTACGACGGTCGTCGATCTCGCGGTCTCGCCTCCGGTGCTGGTACGCCGCGGTCTCGGCGATCCTGCCCGGCTGGGGCTCGCGCCTGACGACCACGCAGCGGATGAGGTAAACTGACAGCCTAAATGGATGTATCGCTGCAGACCATCGCGCTGTGGATACTGCCGGTGGTCTTCGCGATCACATTGCACGAAGCGGCCCACGGCTATGTTGCCAAGATGTTCGGCGACCGCACCGCGGAGATACAGGGCCGGATCACGCTCAACCCGCTGAAGCACATCGACCTCGTCGGCACGATCCTGGTCCCGGGTGCGCTGATCCTGATGGCGAAATTGGGCGGTCCGCAATTTGTCTTCGGCTGGGCCAAGCCGGTGCCCGTCAATTTTGGGAATCTGCGCGACCCGAAACGCGACATGCGGTGGGTCGCGGCGGCGGGTCCCGGCGCCAACTTCGTCATGGCAGCCGCGTGGGCGCTGGTTTTCAAGGCGGCCATGCCCGGTGCGCTGCTGGCCGGTCCGCATTTGCTGCAGATGGCGACAATCGGTATTTCGGTCAATCTTATTTTGATGGCTCTCAATCTTCTGCCCATCCCGCCGCTCGACGGTGGCCGCATCGCGGTCAGCCTGCTGCCGGCTCACGCCGCGCACACGTTCGCGCGTCTCGAGCCCTACGGCCTTTTTATCGTCGTGGGCCTGCTGGCCGCAGGGGCACTGGACAACGTGATGGGTCCGCTGCTGCGGCTCGGCCAATGGTCGCTGCGGGCGCTGATCAACCTCTGACTTTTCGCTAGTCCGGAATCCTCATCGCCTCCATGTTCGCCGATCGGGTTTTGTCGGGCATGCGCCCCACGGGCCGCATGCATATCGGTCACCTGCACGGTGCACTGAAAAACTGGATCAGGCTGCAGGAAGAGTACGAGTGCCTGTTCTTCGCCGCCGACTGGCACGCGCTCACGACGCACTTCGACGAGCCGGGCACGGTGGCCGAGAGTGTCTGGGAGATGTTCATCGACTGGCTCGCGGCCGGCATCGATCCCACCCGGGCGACGCTGTTCATCCAGTCGAGGGTTCCCGAGCACGCCGAACTGACGTTGCTACTCGGCATGATCGCGCCCGTGGGCTGGCTCGAGCGCGTACCTACGTACAAGGATCAGCAGCAGAAGCTGACCGACCGCGATCTCTCGAATTTCGGTTTCCTCGGCTATCCGGTGATGATGAGCGCCGACATTCTTGTGTATAGGGCAAACAAGGTGCCGGTCGGTGAGGATCAGATTTCGCACATCGAGGTGACGCGCGAACTCGCGCGGCGCTTCAATCACATCTATGGCCGCGAGCCGGGGTTCGAGGACAAGGCTCGTGCAGCGGTGAAGAAGCTGGGCAGCAAGAAAGCCAAGCGGTACGAGGCACTGCGAACCGCCTTCCAGCAGCAGGGTGATTCGCAGGCGCTCGAGTCGGCGCGAGAGTTGCTGGAGGACACGCAGAATTTGTCGCTCGGGGATCGCGAGCGGCTGTTCGGGTACCTCGAGGGCGCACGCCGCGTGATCCTGCCGGAGCCGCAGCCCTTGCTCACCGCGACGCCTCGCGTTCCTGGGCTCGATGGCCAGAAGATGTCGAAGTCCTACGGCAATGCGATCATGCTGCGGGAGGATGCGGCATCGGTCACCGACAAGATCCGCACGATGCAGACCGACCCGGCACGCGTGCGACGCACGGACCCCGGCAATCCCGAGAAGTGCCCGGTCTGGGGTCTGCATCAGGTCTACTCGACGCAGGAGACGCGCGACTGGGTCGTTCGCGGATGCACGTCCGCGGGCATCGGCTGCCTCGAATGCAAGCAGCCTGTCATCGACGCGATTATCGCTGAACAGCAGCCCATTCGCGAGCGCGCACAGCGCTACATCGACGATCCATCGCTCGTGCGCAACATTGTCGCCGACGGTTGCGAGCGCGCGCGAAAGCTCGCGGAGGAAACGATGCGCGAAGTGCGCGAAGCGATGGGCCTACGCTATGATTAGCTCGGATGCGTCGATCGATCTTGCGCACCCGTCGCCTGAGCCCAAGCCGCTGGCTCGCGTCTACGGCGAGCCCGTCAACGAACTCCCGCGCGACCTGTACATCCCTCCGGAGGCGCTCGAGGTCTTTCTCGAGACTTTCGAAGGTCCGCTCGACCTTCTGCTGTATCTGATCCGGCGGCAGAACATCAACGTGCTCGACGTGTCGATGGCGGAACTGACCCGCCAGTATCTGGGTTACGTCGAGATGATGCGACGCACGCAACTCGAGCTCGCCGCCGAATATCTGCTGATGGCTGCGGTGCTGATCGAGATCAAGTCGCGCCTGCTGCTGCCGCGGCCGCCGACGCCGCCCGGCGCCGAGGAGCAGGATCCCCGCGCCGAGCTGGTACGCAGGCTTCTCGAATACGAGCAGATGAAACAGGCGGCACGAGAGCTCGATGCGCTGCCGCTTGCCGGGCGCGATTTCAGCACCGCGCGCGTGTGGTTCGATCGGGTCGCCGGCGAGCGACTTCCCGACGTGTCACCGGTCGATCTGCGTACCGCTTGGGCCGGTCTGATCGCGCGGGCCCGTTCGCAGCGTCACCACCTCGTGACACGCGAGCAGCTTTCGGTGCGGTCGGAGATGAGCCGGCTGCTCAAGCTCCTGCAGCCGGCGCGCTTCGCGGAGTTCACGTCGATGTTCGTCGCGCATGCCGACGTTGCGCACCTCGTCGTGACGTTTCTCGCGCTGCTCGAACTTTCGCGTGAGCAGCTGATCAGCGTCGCGCAGGCCGCACCCTACGCGCCGATCTATGCCCAACTTCGCGGCGAGACGCCGTTTACGCTCGACATGGAAACCACGTGAGCGCCGGCCCTGACGAGATCACGCGACCTGCGGATCACGCGGACGCCAAGTCCGTGCTCGAAGCCGCGCTTCTCGTCGCCGGCGAACCGGTGGCGCCCACGCAGCTTGCGAAACTGTTCGAGCCGCCGCTGCGGCTCGATGACGTGCACGCGCTGCTCGCCGAACTCGTGCGCGAGTGGTCGTCGCGGAAGGTCGAGCTCGTGGAAGTCGCGTCGGGCTGGCGCTTCCAGGGCCGGCGTGAAGTGCAGCGCCATCTCGACCGTCTGGCGCCCGAGAAACCGCCGCGTTACTCGCGCGCCGTGATGGAAACACTTGCAATCATTGCTTATCAGCAGCCCGTTACCCGCGGCGATATCGAAGCCATCCGCGGCGTCGCCGTGTCGACGAACGTCGTGAAGACGCTCGAAGACCGGCAATGGATCGAGGCGGTCGGACATCGCGAGACGCCCGGACGTCCGGCGCTTTACGCGACGACAAAGACCTTTCTCGACGACCTCGGCCTGACCTCTTTGGCGGACCTTCCGCCGCTGGCCGAACTCGACTCGTCCCACCTACTGGAGATGCCTGATGCCCCCACCAAGGCCGCCGAGGCGACAAACGCACTCGCGAGTCCGATCCTCGGGTCCGAGCCCACAGCCGACGCACCAGCCGAGCCTGGCGCTGCAACGGATAGCGGAGGACGTGGTCCCCCCGAAACACAAACGCTCCACTGACGAGGTCTTCAACGAGCCGCAGCGCCTGCACAAGGTGCTGGCGAGCTGCGGTTTCGGCTCGCGCCGGTCGATGGAGGAAATGATTCTTGCCGGACGCATCACCGTGAACCGGATGCCGGCGGACGTCGGCCAGAAGGTCAGCCCCGGTGACGAGGTGCGGATCAACGGCGAGCTCGTCAAGGTTCGCTTCGCCGAGCCGCGCGCGCGTGTGCTGATGTACCACAAGCCCTCCGGCGAGCTCGTCACACGCGACGACCCCGAGGATCGGCCGACGGTATTCGAGAAGCTGCCCTCGATCGGTAACGGCAAGTGGATCAACGTCGGCAGGCTCGACTACAACACGGAAGGGCTGCTGCTGTTCACGAACTCCGGAGAGCTCGCGAATCGCCTGATGCATCCGCGCTACGAGGTCGAGCGCGAGTACGCGGTGCGCATCATGGGCCGATTGACGGAAGAGCAGGCGCAGACACTGCTTTCAGGTGTCGCGCTCGATGACGGCCCGGCGCGCTGCGAAAAAGTTTCCGATGGTGGTGGCGACGAGGACGGTTCCAACCACTGGTATCACGTCGTGCTGAAGGAGGGGCGCAATCGCGAAGTGCGGCGCCTGTTCGAAGCGCTTGGCCTCATGGTCAGCCGTCTTATCAGAACTCGCTATGGCGCGCTCGCAATGCCTACATCGCTGAAGCGCGGCAATCTCGAGGAACTGGCACCGCCGGACGTGGCGGCGCTCGTCGCCTCGGCGGGGCTCGACGGGTCTCCGGCGCAAGGAACGCCGAAAAGCCAGCGTCGCGACGCGCGTCCTGGCCGGCCCGATCCGCGCAAAGCGGCCAACGCCGGTCCGCACAAGCCGCAGCACAAGGGTGCGCAGCGCCGCCCGCACGGTGCTGGGGCGTCAACCGGCGCCGGCCCCGGCCGGGATTCGGACCCTCGCGGCAAGCCGCATCAACCGCGCAGTGGTCCTGACGGTCCGAACGCAAATCCTCCGAAGTGGCAGGGCAAGCGCCCGGGTGACCGCCGCGGATCCGCGCCCACGCCGCGCGATGGCGATCAGCAGCCGCGCGACGATCGCCAGCGTATCGGTGCGTCCGGTCCCCGACCGCCGCGGCAACAGCACAATTTCGACGAGGTCCAGCCGCAGAGCAACGCCAACGCGTCGCCGTTCGGCCGCGCGACGCTGTCGGTGCCGGGCGGCGCGGGACGCAGCTATGGCAACGACAACGGTCCTCGTCACCGGAGCGGACCACGCGCGCAGAAGTCGAAATTCGGGCACCCGAACGCGAGCGCCGCAAACGCAGTCCCACGCGGCCAGGACGGAAATCGCGGTGGTGGTGGCGGCGACGGGTTCAAGGGCCCGCGCGGCCAGAGGCCGCCAAGAGTCGCCACGGCAGAAAGTAACGGTAACGTCGCGTCACGATCGGAAGTCAACGGCAATGTCGCGCCGCGCGCCGAAGTGAATGGCAACGTGGCCCCACCCGGCGAGCGCACGCGACAGCCCGACGACGACGCCTGAGACACGCCTTTAGTTGAACCGCGGGCGGCGCTTGTCGAAGAATGCGCTCAGTCCCTCGGCGAAGTCGCCCGTGGCGGCACACTGACCGAAGCTCTGCGCTTCGGCGTGGAGCTGCTGCGAGAGCGTGTTGTCAAGCGAGTCGTGCAGCAGCCGCTTCACGTTCTGCAGCGCCAGCCGCGGGCCGGTGGCGAGCGTCATCGACCAGGCGGCGACCGTCGCATCCAGTTGCGATTCGTCGACCACGCGATTGACGATGCCAAGGCGCTCGGCCTCGCGGGCGTCGAAGCGTTCGCTCAACAGGTGGATTTCCATCGCCTTGCGCAGCCCGACGATGCGCGGCAGCGCCCACGTACCGCCGCCATCCGGCGTGAGCCCCACGTGCCGATAGGCCGACGAGAAATACGCATCGCCGCTCGCGATGACAAGATCGCAGGCGCAGGCCAGGGAAAGCCCGAATCCGGCAACGGCGCCACGGACGACGCCGAGCACCGGGTGAGGCATCCGCTGCAGGTGCTCCACCGCGGCGTGCAGTCGGTCGACGATGCCTGAAAATTCGGTGCGATGGTCGCCCCCGGTCGTTTCGAGGCGATCTGAGAATGCTCTCAGGTCGCCGCCGGCCATGAAATGTCGGCCCGCGCCGCGCACGATGACCAGCCGAACCGAACCGTCTTCCGCGAGCGCCGCCGTATGGCGAACCAGCATGTCCATCATCGGCAGGTCGAGCGCGTTGAGCGCCGCCGGACGATTGAGCGTCAACGTCGC
>JBDTNI010000032.1:0-10408 GCA_039933815.1 Betaproteobacteria bacterium | reverse complement strand
GCGCTGGTCCACGGATGCCGGGACGCGGTTCGCCGCCGCGCCGCCGTGGCGCTGGACCGACGCCTCGTCGGCGGTGTTCGCGGGCGCGCCCGATTTCTTCGACGACGGTGCACGCCCCGATGCCACGTCGCCGCACGCCGGCGGGGTAGCGCGCTTCAGGACAGCGATTACGCTGGCGCTCCTAGCGGTGCTGATCCATGTCGGCGCGCTCGTCGCCCAGTGGGCGTGGCTGAACGTGACGTCGTGGCAATTGGCGCGCGCGACCGTGGAGCAGGCCAAGTCGTCGGGCATCGCCGACGCCGCCACGCCGGCAGCCGCGGTGTCTGCCGTCGCTCGGCGCAATGCGAGCCTTCGCCACCAGGCGGGGAGATACGCGGTTGGTGACGCCGTTCCACTGCTCGGGCGGGCGGCAGCACCGCTGGAACCGCTCGCCGCCGGCCGGCTCAAATCCGCGACGTACGACAGCGACGCGTGGACGTTCGACTTCGGCAACGTCGAACCCGCGGCTTTGTCGGCTGCCACACGTGCGCTGCGCGAAGCCGGCGTCGACGCGGTCGTCGCGCCCACACCGGCGGGCGTGCGCGTGCGCATCGCCGCTGACGCCGCCGCGCATTGACCGATGCGCATGCCTGACGCGCTCGCTGCAAGCTGGGAGGCGGCATCGCCGCAGCGACGCGCGCTGATCGCCGTCATGGCATTGGTCGTGACGGCGACATTGCTGCTGCTCGCCGCCGCGCCGCTCACGGCGGCGATCGGGCGAGAGGCGGCCGGCGTCGCGCGCGCTCGCGCGCTGCTCGAAACCGAGCGCGTCCGCCTCAACGAGAACGCGGCGCTGGCCCGCGCCCCCGCGCCCCCGCGTGCGGGCGACGTGCACGTTGCCGTGCAACGCGTGCTGTCGCGGCACGGGCTGCGCGCCGCGGCCGTGCCGTCCGCGACCACGCCGGGTCGCGACGCGGTCGTCGTCGACGATGCGCAGCTCGACGCCCTCGTCGCGGCGCTCGACGCGCTGATGCGCGACGAAGGCATCCGTCTCGTGACCGCCACGCTGACCGCGCGCGTGGAGCCCGGACGCGTGCGCGCCGATCTGCTGCTCGGGCGCTGAACGGGTTGGCCGCAACCCGCGTGCCGCTCCGGAAGGCTGCGACCGCACCGGATGCGGCGCCGCGCGCCGACAACCGGCATCGGCGATGCCGCGCGCGCTGATCTACACGACCGTCGGTGCGCTGCTGTTGGCGGGCGCAGCTGCGTTGTTCGCCCCGGCGTCGCTGCTCGATGGCCCGCTCGCCGCACGGACGGACGGTCGCCTTCGACTCGTCGACACGCGCGGACTTTGGTGGAAAGGACGTGGCGTCGTCGCCGCCGCCACCGGCAGCGCGCGGCTACCGGTCGCGTGGCGCCTCGACGCAATCGCGCTGGCGCAGGGGCACGTCCGCATCGTGGTGGGTGACGGCGACAACGGCTCGCCGCGTGGGACGGTCGTCGTCCATCGCGACGGGCTTGGCATCGACAGACTGCATGCGCGCGTGCCCGCGTCCTTTGCGTCGGCGCTCGCACCGCCACTGCGTGCGCTGTCGCCGGGCGGCATGCTCGTCGTCGACGCACAGCATCTGGACGTGATGCCGCAGCGGACAACGGGCGCGCTTGACGCGCAGTGGATCGGCGCAAGCATCGCGACGGGACCGCTGACCGCCAGTCTCGGCACCGTGTCGTTCGCGTTGTCTTCGATTGCCGACGGCGTGTCCGGAACCGTACGCAACGACGGCGGCGACGTTTCGATCGACGGCGTCATCACCGGCAGCGGCCGGCGCGTGGAAGCAGCGCTCACCCTGAAAGCCAACCCCGGCGCGTCCGACGGTTTGCGCGCGCTGCTGCCGCTGCTCGGCCCTACCGACAACGCCGGCAATGTCCGTGTCGCATGGAGCGGCCGTCGATGACACGCCGCGCCGCGCCGCGCGCGCGTGCACGCGGTGCCGCTGCACCCCGACACGAGCCGGCCCGACCGCCTCCTGGCGACCGTGGCGCGCGACGGCTCGACGGACTCGACGCGCTCCGCGGCGCGGCGCTGCTCGCGATGATCGTGTATCACTTCTGTTTCGATTTACGTTACTTCGGCGTCACGCACTGGGATTTCGAGCACGGGTCGCTTTGGATACTCGCGCGGGGCTCGATCCTGTCGAGCTTCCTGCTGATCGCGGGCGTCAGCGCGGTGCTCGCCCGGCGGGCACCCGCGGCGGACGCGCAGTGGCTTCGTCACGTGCTGCGCGTCGCCGCCGCGGCGGTGCTGGTAACGCTCGCGAGCGCGCTGATGTTCCCGCAGTCCTTCATCTGGTTCGGCACGCTTCACGCGATCGCGGTGTCGCTGCTGATCGCGCGGCCAGTGGTCAAGTACCCGGCAGTGGCGGCGGTAGCCGGTGCCATCGTGATCGTCGCCGGAAACACGCTGGCCAACGCGGCATTCGACGGTCGCGCACTCGGATGGCTGGGATTCATGACGCAGAAGCCCCAGACCGAGGACTACGTGCCGATCTTTCCGTGGGCCGGCGTGCTGCTGGTCGGCGTCGCCGCGGGTCACGCGCTCGCCGCCCGCCGATGGCGCGACTTCGCACCGCCGCGACGCGCGCCCGCGTGGGTGGCAACGCTTGGCCGTCACAGCCTCGTCGTCTACCTCGCCCACCAGCCGCTGCTGCTGGCGGCGCTGTGGGCGGCAGTGGCCTGAGGCGGCGGAAGGATCGCCGTCGCTTTGCCGGCGGCTGGCGCAGTGCCGCGCATCGCAGCACTCTAACCACGCCTAGCGCGAGATGAGCGCCGCCGAACTGACCTTGCCGCCCAGCGAACCGAGATCGTTGTAGCGTCCGGGACCGAACTCGCGGCACTCGCCGCGCTGCCTGGCGTCCGAGCACAGACGCCAGACACCGCCGCGCACGATTGCGGCGTCGGCGCGATCGTTGAATCCGATGTCCTCGAAATTGCGCGTGTTGTTGCGCAGCGTGATCGAGCGCCCGCCGAATTCGCGACGCTCGAAGAGTTCGATCATCGGACCTCGGCCGCCACCGGCGCCCGCCGGATAGCGGTTGGGACGGTTGCCCGGGCCTGGGACGTAGCCCGGGCCGGGACCTGGCCGGTAGCCGGGACCGGGTCGGTCGTCGTATCCGCCGATCGGCCGCACCGATGAAATCGAGTCGTTGAGGTCGCGGCCCAGCCCCTCGTATTCCCCTGGTCCCAGCCGACGACATTCGCCGCGGTAATTCGCATCCGTGCAGAGTTCCCAGATTCCGCTGCGGATCGACACCGACGACGCGCGATCGTTGAAGCCGCCGCGGTCGAAGTTGTTGACCGCACCGCGAACCGTGATCCGCCGGCCCGAGAAACGCGGGTTTTCATACAGCGTCATTTCGACGGCGATCACCGCCCCCGAAGCGAGCGCCGTCACCAATCCAACGAACATCGTCAGCCGTTTTGTCTTCATTCGTTCCTCGCCAGGGTTGAACGCGGGTTCCGCGACGCCAGTGTAGCGAGGACGCGAGGCGCGATGCGGCACCGATGCGCCGAACGCGTACTTTCCCGGGAAAGTTTGCCGCGGTGCGTGCGTATGCGCTAAAATGCGCAGCGTTTGCAGGCGCGTAGCTCAGCTGGTTAGAGCACCACCTTGACATGGTGGGGGTCGTTGGTTCGAGTCCAATCGCGCCTACCATCGCCTGCCTCATCACCGCGAAAGCGACCGACAGCAATGGTTATGACACCGCGAACGCGAGGATTCAAAGCGTAGACATACGCGGTGCCTGCTCGAGCCGACGGTGTCGAACCGTCCCCAGAAGAGTGCGGCCCCGCCGCACTTTTTCATTGGTGAAGCCCGAACTTCCCGGGTCCGCGCCGGCAGTGCCGCGCGACGGACCCATGCCCTGAAGAATGCCATGCCGAAGATACGACTACCCGACGGGACCACCAAAGCATTCGAAGCGCCCGTGAGTGTTGCGGACGTCGCCGCATCGATCGGACCGGGCCTCGCGAAAGCCGCGCTCGCCGGAAAAGTCGACGGCAGGATCGTCGACACGTCGCACGTCATCGGCGATGACGCGACGCTCGCGATCATCACCGAACGCGACCCCGAAGGTCTCGACGTCATCCGCCATTCGACGGCGCACCTGCTGGCCTACGCGGTGAAAACTCTGTTTCCCGACGCCCAGGTGACGATCGGTCCCGTCATCGAGGACGGCTTCTACTACGATTTCGCATTCAAGCGTCCGTTCACGCCTGACGACCTCGCCGCCATCGAGCAGAAGATGGTCGAGCTCGCGCGTAAGAATGAGCCGGTCACACGGTCGCTGATGCCCCGCGACGAAGCCGTCCGCCACTTCCAGTCGCTGGGCGAGCACTACAAAGCCGAGATCATCGCGTCAATTCCGTCAGACGAGCCGATCTCGCTGTACGCCGAGGGCGGGTTCGTGGACCTGTGCCGGGGCCCCCACGTACCATCGACGGGCCGGCTCAAGGTCTTCAAGCTGATGAAGGTCGCAGGCGCGTACTGGCGTGGCGATTCGCGCAACGAGATGCTGCAGCGGATCTACGGCACCGCGTGGACGAAAAAGGAAGAGCTCGACGCCTACCTGCACCGCATCGAGGAGGCCGAGAAGCGCGACCACCGGCGGCTCGGGCGCCAGCTCGACCTCTTCCACCTGCAGGACGAAGCGCCGGGCATGGTGTTCTGGCATCCCAAAGGCTGGTCAATCTGGCAACAAGTCGAGCAGTACATGCGCGGCATCTACCGCGACACCGGCTACCTCGAGGTGAAGTGTCCGCAGATTCTCGAGCGGTCGCTGTGGGAGAAGTCCGGGCACTGGGAGAACTTCAAGGACAACATGTTCACGACGGAGTCGGAGAAGCGTGACTTCGCGATCAAGCCGATGAACTGTCCCGGCCACGTGCAGATCTTCAACGCGAACCTGCGGAGCTATCGCGAGCTGCCGCTGCGATACGGCGAGTTTGGCGCGTGCCACCGCAACGAACCGTCCGGCGCGCTGCACGGGATCATGCGCGTTCGCGGTTTCACGCAGGACGACGGCCACATCTTCTGCACCGAACAGCAGATCGAGGCCGAAGTGACGGCCTTCAATCAAGCGGCGCTCGACGTCTACCGCGTGTTCGGGTTCGACGCCATCATGATCAAGCTCGCACTGCGTCCGGCACAACGCCTCGGCGACGATTCGACGTGGGATCGCGCCGAAAACGCGTTGCGCGACGCGTTACGGGCCTGCAAGGTCGAGTGGACCGAATTGCCGGGCGAAGGCGCGTTCTATGGACCGAAGATCGAATATCACCTGAAGGACTCGATCGGCCGGTCGTGGCAGTGCGGGACGATGCAGGTCGACTTCCAGATGCCCGGGCGGCTCGGCGCCGAATACGTCGCCGCCGACGACACGCGCCGCACGCCGGTCATGCTCCACCGGGCCATCGTCGGCTCGCTCGAACGGTTCATCGGCATCCTGATCGAGCACCATGCCGGCGCCATGCCGGTCTGGCTGGCCCCGGTGCAGGCGGTGGTGCTGACGATTGCCGATCGGCATCACGACTATGCGGTCGGCGTGGTGGCAGCGCTGCGCGCGGGCGGGCTCCGTGTGACTTCCGATTTGCGCAACGAGAAAATAACCTATAAAATTCGGGAACATAGCCTCCAAAAGCTTCCTTACCAGCTGATTGTCGGTGATAAGGAGCAGGAGGCGTCCACCGTGGCGGTCCGCACGCGTGGCGGCGACGATCTGGGCTCGATGCCCGTACCATCGTTGCTGGCGCGCCTCCAGAAGGAGTCGCAACCTTGACCAAGGCCTTGGAAGAGTCGGGCCTTTTGTTTTTTAACGTTATGGAGACAACACAATAGCTCTGGACAAGCAGCAGCAACGACTGAACGGCGAAATCAATGCCCCCGAAATTCGCCTGGTGGGCATCGACGGCGAACCGCTCGGCATCGTGTCGCTCGTCGACGCGATCGCAAAGGCCGAAGCCGCCGAACTCGACCTGGTCGAGATCGCGCCGACAGCCAAGCCCCCGGTGTGCCGGATCATGGATTACGGCAAGTTCAAATACCGGGAAGCGAAGAAGCAGCACGAAGCGAAGCAGAAGCTCAAGCAGATCCAGGTCAAGGAAGTGAAGTTCCGGCCCGGAACCGACGAGGGCGACTACAAGATCAAGCTTCGTAATCTGACGCGGTTCCTGTCGGAAGGCGACAAGGCGAAGGTCACGTTGCGTTTTCGCGGTCGTGAGATGGCGCATCAGGAGTTCGGCGTGCGGCTGCTGGAACGGATCCGTGGCGACCTCGAGCCGGTCGCAATCGTCGAACAGTTTCCAAGACTCGAAGGTCGGCAAATGGTGATGCTGCTGGCCCCGAAGAAGACGCTACCGAAACCGCATCAACCGGAAAAGCCCGAGGACGGTGCGCCGCAAGGCGCGAAAGCCTCTCCGAAACCGGAGAGCACCGCTGTGGGCAGCAAATAAAGGAACGGCACCATGCCGAAGATGAAGACGAAGTCAGGCGCGAAGAAGCGTTTTCGCGTGCGGGGAAGCGGGTCTATCAAGCGCTCGCAGGCGTTCAAGCGCCATATCCTCACCAAGAAGTCGACCAAGAACAAGCGGCAGCTCCGCGGTTCGGCAAGCGTCCACGCGACGAACGCCAACTCCGTCGCGGCCATGCTGCCCTACGCGTAAGGAGCCGCCATGCCCAGAGTCAAACGTGGCGTAACCGCGCGCGCCCGGCACAAGAAGGTCCTCGAGCAGGCGAAGGGTTATCGGGGCCGCCGGAAGAACGTGTACCGCATCGCCAAGGAAGCGGTGATGAAGGCCGGCCAGTACCAGTATCGCGACCGGCGCCAGAAGAAGCGCGAGTTCCGTGCGCTGTGGATCGCGCGGATCAACGCGGCGGCCCGCGAGCTGGGCCTCACCTACAGCGCGTTCATGAATGGCCTCGCCAAGGCGTCAATAGACATCGATCGCAAGGTCCTTGCCGACCTCGCCGTGCACGACAAGGCCGCGTTCGGCAAGATCGCCGAACAGGCAAAGTTGTCGCTGGCCTAGCGCACGGCGCGACTTCCCCGGATCGTGACCGGGACGGCTTCGCGCCGTCCTGAAGACACCCGGGAGCCCGGGGGAGGCGCGGATTGGCCTCCCCCTTTTTGTCGCGACGCCATCGTCGCATCGCCCATGGATGACTTGAGCCGTATCGTCGACGGAGCCCTGACCGAATTCGCGGCGTGCGAAGACCCTGCCGCGCTCGAGAACGCCAAGTCGCGCTATCTCGGCAAGGCGGGCGTCCTGACACAGCAGCTGAAATCGCTCGGGACGCTGCCGGCCGGCGAGCGCGCCACTGCCGGCGCACGCATCAACGCCGCGAAGTCGCGGCTCGACGATGCATTGACGGCGCGTCGAACCGCGCTCGCCGACGCGAAGCTCGCCGCCCAGCTCGCGGCCGACGCGCTCGACGTTTCGCTGCCGGGCCGCGGACGCGGCACCGGCGCGCTGCATCCGCTCACGCGCACACTCGAGCGCGTCGAATTGCTGTTCCGCACGCTGGGTTTCGCCGTCGCGGACGGTCCCGAAATCGAGGATGACTTCCACAATTTCACCGCGCTCAACACGCCCGAGAATCATCCGGCGCGATCGATGCACGACACGTTCTATGTGGAAGGCGGACTCGTGTTGCGCACGCATACGTCGCCGATCCAGATCCGCTGGATGGAAACGCACGCTCCGCCAATCCGTATCATCGCGCCGGGACGCGTATACCGCGTGGACAGCGATGCGACGCATTCACCCATGTTCCATCAGGTCGAGGGCCTGTGGATCGGTGACGACGTGACGTTCGCGGATCTTAAGAGCGTGTTCAGCGAATTCCTGCGCAACTTTTTCGAGCGCGACGACATCACGCTGCGGTTCCGTCCGTCGTTCTTTCCGTTCACCGAGCCGTCCGCCGAAATCGACATGCGCTTCGGCGACGGTGGCTGGCTCGAGATTGCGGGGGCGGGGCAGGTGCACCCCAACGTGCTCCGCGCGGTCGACATCGATCCCGAGCGCTGGCAGGGCTTCGCGTTCGGCATCGGCCCCGATCGCCTCGCGATGCTGCGCTACGGCGTCGACGACCTGCGCCTGTTCTACGAAAACGACCTGCGCTTTCTCAGGCAGTTCGCCTGACCATGCGCTTCTCCGAACGCTGGCTGCGCACATTCGTCGATCCCCCAATCGACACGGCGGCGCTGTGCGACAAGCTGACGATGGCCGGTTTCGAGGTCGAGAACGTCGAGCGTGCAGCGCCGCCGTTCAACGACGTCGTCGTCGGGGTCATCGTGGGCGTTGCACCCCACCCGAACGCCGATCGTCTTCGCGTCTGTCGCGTCGACGTCGGGGACGCCGCGCCGCTGACGATCGTGTGCGGCGCCCCGAATGCCGAGGCGGGTCTCCGCGTGCCTTGCGCGCGCGTCGGCGCCGTGCTGCCCGGCGGCCAGGCGATCGCACGCGCAACGGTGCGCGGCGTCGAGTCGCAGGGGATGCTCTGCTCGGCGCGAGAGCTCGGACTGTCCGACGACGCTGAAGGATTGCTCGTCCTTCCGGATGACGCGCGGGCCGGCGACGACCTGCGCGCGGCGCTCGCACTCGACGACGCGCTGATCACGATCAAGCTCACGCCGAACCGTCCTGATTGTCTGTCGCTGACGGGCATCGCACGAGAAGTCGCGGCGATGACCGGCGCCCCGCTCGCGCTGCAGGACAGCACTCCGATACCCGCTGCATCGCGCGACGTGCGCGGCGTGCGGATCGAAGATGCGGCCGCATGCCCGCGCTTCGCTGCGCGGATCGTCGACGGCATCGATGCGCGTGCACCGACGCCGTGGTGGATGAAGGCGCGCCTCGAGCGATCCGGCATTCGTTCCATTTCGGCCATCGTCGACATCACGAACTACGTGATGCTCGAGCTCGGCCAGCCGATGCACGCCTACGACAATCGACTGCTCGAAGGCGATGTCGTCGTCCGCTTCGCGCGTGCGGGAGAAACGCTGACGCTGTTGAACGGCGACAAGCTCGCGCTCGAACCGGACCTACTGCTCGTCTGCGATACGGTGAAGCCGCTGGGCCTCGCCGGGATCATGGGGGGCGAGCACTCGGGCATCGCGGCCGATACGACGACGGTTTACCTCGAAGGTGCGTTCTGGAACCCGGCGGTGATCCAGGGCAAGATGCGACGCCTTGGCTTCCAGAGCGACGCCGGCTATCGCTTCGAGCGTGGCGTCGATTTCGGCCTCGGCCTGCGCGCCATCGAGCGGGCGACGGCGCTCATTCTCGAGATCTGCGGCGGTCGCGCCGGACCGGTCACCGACACGGTCTCCGTGCTGCCGTCACGGCCTCCCGTTCGCGTGCGCGCAGCGCGCGTCACGAAGCTCCTCGGCGTGACGCTAGGCCCGGACGCGATCGCCGACGTTTTCGAGCGGCTGCGGCTCCCGCATACCCGCGATGGCGACGACTTCACCGTCGTCCCGCCTGCGTACCGTTTCGACCTCACGATCGAAGAGGATCTCGTCGAGGAGGTTGCGCGCATTCGTGGGTACGACTCGATTCCGGCGACACCCCGGCCGCACGTCCAGCCGATGCTTGCGACGAACGAGACCCGGCGCGGCGCGTTTGCATTGCGCCGCAGCCTCGCCGCGCGCGACTGGCAGGAAGTCATCACGTTCAGCTTCGTCGCCGCCGGCGACGAGCGTGCGCTCGATGCGGAAGTCCGCCCGATTGCCGTGCTGAATCCGATCGCCGCACATCTCGGCGTGATGCGTACGACGCTGCTACCGGGCCTGCTGGGTGTTTTGCAGACCAACCTCAAGCGCAAGTCGGCGCGTGTGCGCGTCTTCGAAGTGGGCCGCGTGTTCGGACGCGACGGAGCGCAGCCGATGCGCATCGGCGGACTGGCCTTCGGCACCGCCGACCCCGAGCAATGGGGCAGCGCTGCGCGGCGCGTCGATCTGTTCGACGTCAAAGGCGACTTGGCGGCACTCGCAGCACCGCTCGAACTGGCCACGACCGCGCATCCGCGAGCCTGGCTGCATCCGGGTCGAAGCGCCGAAGTGAGCGTCGCCGGATGCGCGGCGGGATGGGTCGGCGAGCTTCATCCACGCGTCGTCCGCCACTTCGATTTGCCGTTCGCGCCGACGGTCTTTGAACTGGCGATCGACGCATTGGCCGGGGCGTCTCTCCCGCAAAGCACCAGCGCGTCCAAGTTTCCGCCGCTGCGGCGTGACATCGCTGTTATAGTTAGTGAAAACATTGAAGTAGGCGATATTATTAAAGCTATTAGGGAACTCGCGCGTGCGCAGATCGAATCACTGGACGTTTTCGACGTCTACCGGGGTAGCGAGCTGCCGAACGGCATGAAAAGCGT
>JBDTNI010000031.1:0-10422 GCA_039933815.1 Betaproteobacteria bacterium | reverse complement strand
TAGCGCAGGCGCCGGTCCGTGTAAATGGTAATGGTTCGCATTCAGACAAGCGGCTGTCCCCTCACTTCTATCCGCCGTCGAGCGGCGTGGGATCCGCCGGCAATGGCGATCGGCCGCGACTGCCGCGGATCGCAAGCGCGGCGATGACGCCGAGGCCGGCACCGATGAAGCCGATGCCCACCCATTCGTTTCGGGCGAGGCGCTCTCCGAAGATCGCCATCGACGACAGCAGCGCTATGACCGGTATGACGAACATGTTCAGCGACGCCGTCCCGGCAGGAAGCCAGCGCAGAATCTCCGTCCATGCGACAAAGCCTCCGGCGGTCGCTACGACGCCGACGATGAACAGCAGCACCGCCTGATTCACGCTCCACTGTGTGGGTGGCACGCCGAATACCCACGGCAAAAGCGTCAGCGGGAGCACGCCTAGCGCCATCTGCCAGGTGATGAAGGTGAGCATGTCGAAGTCGCGATCGCGCTGAAAATACTTGACCGACACCGTTCCTGCGGCCCAGCCGAATCCCGACAGCATCGCCCAGGCCTTGGGGGCGAGATCGCCACGCCACGCCCACGGCGCGACGACCACGACGAGGCCGATGAACGCCAGCGCGACCGCGACCAGCTGCGCGCGGGAGGCGCGTTCGTGCAGCACCGGCCAAGCGATGAGCAACGTCCAGAACGGCATCGTGAACACCAGCACGGACGCGCGACCCGCGCCGCCGCCGGCCACGGCCATCATCGTCGCGCCGAAGTTCACCGTCGTCTGGAAGAATGCGGTGACGAGCACGGCGCGCCAGCTGTGCGGCAGCATCCGACTGCCGCGCGCGATGAGGACGACGAACAGTGCACCGGTCGCAAGCCACGTCCGCTGCACGTTGAATGACAACGGATGCGCGTGCATCAGCGCGGCCTTCATGAAGATCCAGTTGAAGCCCCAGACGAGGGTCAGCCCCGCCAGCGCTACATACGCCGCGCGCCGCGATCGGACGCGCAACCACCCCATGTTCAAGCCGCCAGGAACGGTTCGATCGCGGCGGCGACCGCCGCGGGCTGGTCGTGGTGCACCATGTGCGCCGCGTTTGCGATGGTGACGAGGCGGCCGTTGCGCACGTGCGAAAGTCGTCGGCGAACTTCGACGAGCTCGTCGTCATCAGGACCGCGATCACCGGCGATCCAACGCGGAATCTCCGATTCGTTCGCGGCCACCCATAAAACCGGCGCTTCGATCCTGCTCCAGACCGCCAGCATCTCGTCGAGCCTGTGGACGTGGGGAAATGGAATCTTGTGCCGCGGGTCGGAATTGAGCTCGACCCGCCCGTCCGGCAACGCACGCGCCCAGTGGCGCGCGAGGAACATGGCCTTGTCGCGGGTCAGCCGCGGATTCGTACGCTGCAATCGATCGGCGACGCTGTCGAAACCGGCGTAGGGACGGAAGCGCGGCGGCGAGGCAACGCCGTCCAGCCACCGGGCAATGCGCGCGGGCGCATCGTCGGCGGCACCCGCAGGGATGCCGAAACCTTCAAGGGACACGATGCGCGAAACGCGCGCGGGACGCACGCCCGCGTAGTGCATGACCACATTGCCGCCCAGACTGTGTCCGACGAGCCGTGTCGGCGCGTCACCGACGAAGTGCCGAAGCAGCGCGTCGAGATCGGCGACGTAATCGTGAAACCAGTAACCGCCCGGCTGCCACGCGGAGCGTCCGAAGCCACGCAGGTCGGGCGCGATGACGTGCCAGTCACCGTGAAGTTCGTCGACGAGAAACTGGAACGAAGCGCCGACATCCATCCACCCATGCAGCATCATCAGCGGGCGCTTCCGCGGATCGCCCCACGTCATCACGTGATGCCGCTCGCCGCGGATATCGACGAAATGCGAAGACGACGGCTTGCCGGGCGCCGCTACTTCTTTCGGCAAAGCGAGATTCCGTCCGTCCAGCCAGTGCGATAGTTGGGATCGGCGGTGAACCTCGAGCCATCCTTGCGCTCCGCGCCTGAAGCGCTTGCGCAACCGTCCGCGTAACCCTGGCGGTAAGGCAACGGAAAGCCCGACAGGTTGACTGTCGGCGGCGGGGGCTCCGCATTGCGCGGCATCGGTGCGGCGACCGGCGGCGGCAACGGTGCTTGCGGTACGCCGATGGGAGCGGTGACGCAGCCGCCGAGTGCGGCGGCACACAGGATCGCCGCGACGATCGCGGGCGGCGAAAGGCGACGCGCGGATGCACAGATCGGAAGCATGTGGGTCAGCGTCCCGTCGTCGTTCGTCGAAGTTGATCGGAGTAGAATTCTAGCACTCCGCGTCGCGCGTCTCATGTCATCTCCCGGCTTCGTTCATCTTCGTCTGCACAGCGAATTCTCGATCGCGGACGGCACACTGCGCATCGATGATGCCGTTCGCGCAGCGGCCGCCGACCGCATGCCTGCGCTGGCCCTCACCGACCTGGCCAACCAGTTCGGGCTGATCAAGTTCTACACGGCCGCACGATTGCGCGGCATCAAGCCGATCGCCGGATGCGACGTGTGGGTCGCCAACGACAGCGAGCGCGACCAGCCGTCGCGTGTCCTGCTGCTCGTATCGACGCGCAACGGCTACCTGCGACTTTGCGGCTGGCTTTCGCAGGCCTACCGGTCGCACCAGCATCGGGGACGCGCGCAGCTGCAGCGGACGTGGTTCGACGACGGCACCGACGGGCTCATCGCATTGTCGGGCGGCCGCTACGGCGACGTCGGGCAAGCGCTGCTCCAGGGAAACACCGCCGCGGCGAAGCGGCTCGCCAACGAATGGCTGGCGCGCTTTCCACAGCGATACGCCCTCGAAGTGCAACGCGCCGGCCACGCCGATGACGAGGCGCTCGTGCAGGCCACCGTCGCGCTCGCCGATCAGGTCGGCGCGCCGATTGTCGCGACGCACCCGGTACAGTTTCTGGCGGCGCGCGACTTTCGCGCACACGACGCCCGCGTCTGCATCGCGGAGGGACACACGCTGTCCGACTCGCGCCGCCCGCGCCGATTCACGCCGGAGCAGTATTTCCTGACGCAGGCGCAGATGGCGGAGAAGTTCGCCGATCTTCCGGAGGCGCTTGGCAACGCCGTCGCGATTGCGCAGCGCTGCAACCTGACGATACCCCTCGGGAAGAATCATCTCCCGCGATTTCCCACGCCCGCCGGCGTTTCGTTGGACGATCACCTTCGCGACGAGGCGTCGCAAGGCCTTGCGCGGAGACTCGCGCAACTGTACCCCGACGAGCGTGATCGGGAAGCTCGCCGTCCGGAGTATGTCGCGCGCCTGGACTTCGAGGCGCGCACGATCGTGCAGATGGGATTTTCCGGCTATTTCCTGATCGTCGCGGACTTCATCAACTGGGCTAAGCGCAATGGCGTGCCGGTGGGCCCCGGCCGTGGATCGGGCGCGGGGTCGCTGGTCGCGTTTTCACTCGGCATCACCGACCTCGATCCGCTGCGCTACGCCCTTCTGTTCGAGCGCTTCCTCAATCCGGAGCGCGTGTCGATGCCCGACTTCGACATCGATTTCTGCCAGAACGGTCGCGATCGCGTGATCGACTACGTCAAGCAGAAATATGGCGTCGACTCGGTGTCACAGATCGCGACGTTCGGCACGCTGGCGGCGAAGGCGGCGGTGCGCGACGTGGGACGCGTGCTGGACCTTCCCTATTCGTTCGTCGACGGGATCGCGAAGCTGATTCCGTTCCAACCCGGCAAGACCGTAACGCTTCGGCGGCGCGCTGGCGATGCCGAATCGAACGTCATCTACGCGCGAGAGGCCGAGCCGCTGCTCGATCAACGCGAAGCCGATGAGGAAGAGGTCCGCGAGTTGTTGTCGCTGGCGTGCGAGCTCGAGGGCCTGCCGCGAAACGTCGGGATGCACGCCGGCGGCGTGCTGATCGCCCCGGGCCGGCTCACCGATTTCTGTCCGCTGTACGTGCAGCCCGGCTCGACCGCGCCGGTGTCGCAGTTCGACAAGGACGACGTCGAGGCCGTGGGGCTCGTCAAGTTCGACTTCCTCGGGCTGACGACGCTGACGATACTCGATTGGACATTGCGCTACGTGCGCGAGCTCGACCCACAGTCGACCGTCGCGCTGGATACGTTGCCGCTCGACGATGCGGCGACATTCGACATCTTCCGCAGGGGCAACACGACCGCGGTGTTCCAGTTCGAATCGCGCGGCATGCGCGAATTGATGAAGCAGGCGCCGCCCACCCGATTCGAGGACATCGTCGCACTGGTCGCACTGTATCGGCCCGGACCGATGGAGCTCATTCCGGACTACATCGCGCGGAAGAGCGGGCGCGAACGCGTCGAATATCTCGATGCCCGCCTCGCTCCCATCCTGGAGCCCACGTACGGTGTCATGGTCTACCAGGAGCAGGTAATGCAGATCGCGCAGGTGATCGGCGGCTATACGCTCGGCGCCGCCGACCTGCTGCGGCGCGCGATGGGCAAGAAGAAACCGGAGGAGATGGCACTGCAGCGCGACATCTTCGTCGCGGGCGCCGAACGCAATCAGCTCGCGAGGTCCAAGGCCGTCCAGCTCTTCGACCTGATGGAGAAATTCGCCGGCTACGGTTTCAACCGGTCGCACTCGGCCGCCTATGCGCTGGTGGCGTACCAGACGGCATTTTTCAAGGCCCATCATCCGGCCGCATTCATGGCGGCGAACCTGTCGCTCGTCATGGATGATACCGACAAGGTCAAGAGTTTCTACGACGACGCCGTCGCGCAGGGCCTGCACGTGCTTCCGCCCGACATCAACACGTCGGCATACCGGTTCCAGCCAGTGGACGAACGCAGCATCCGTTACGGCCTTGGGGGAATCAAGGGTACGGGCGAGGCTGCCATCCATGCAATCGCCGCGTCCCGCCATGCGGACGGACCGTTTCGCGACATCTTCGAGTTTTGCCGTCGCGTCGACAAGCGAATCGTGAACCGGCGCGTGGTCGAGGCGCTGATCCGCGCCGGCGCCTTCGACGCCGTCGATGCGCGGCGGTCGTCGCTGTTCGCGTCGGTCGGCGTCGCCCTCGACGCGGGCGAGCGTGCGATCGCCTCTGCGTCGCAGGTCTCGCTGTTCGGCGAAGAGACTTCCGTCCAGGCGGCATCGACGATATCGGCGCGCGAATGGACGGAGGCGGAGCGGCTGACGCAGGAGAAGCTCGCACTCGGGTTCTACCTCAGCGGCCATCCGTACGCCGCCTACGCCGCAGAACTGTCCGCCGTCATCCGCACGTCACTTGCGAACCTTCAGCCGCGAAACGACCGAGTGCTCGTCGCCGGCATCGTGACCTCGCTCCGCGTGCAGACCAGCCGGCGCGGCAAGATGGCGTTCGTGACGCTGGACGACGGCAAGGGACGCGCCGAGATTCTCGTGTACAACGAGACGTTCGATGCTGCGCGAGCGCTGCTGCGCGAGGACCAGCTCGTGATCCTCGAGATACGCGTGACGCAGCGGGTTTCCGACGACGGCGAATCGCAGGGGCTGCGCGTCATCGCCGAGAATGCCTTCGATCTCTCGACGCTCCGCAAGCGCTTTGCCAAGGGAATTCGCATCGCCTGCAACGGGAACGCGTCCGCCGACCGTCTCGCCGAGATCCTCCAGCCGTTTCGCCCCGGCGCGACACCCGTCACCGTGCGTTACGTCAACGATCGGATCGGCGGCGAGCTCGAGTTGCCCGAAGCGTGGCGCGTAAATCCCGACGACATGCTGATCGAGCGGCTTCGCGACTGGTTTGCACCCGAGAACGTGCAGGTCGTCTACTGAAATCCCTTCGTCGATGATCGACGCCGCGGTCGCGCGGTACGCGGCGTTCTTCCGGCTGCCCGACGTCTCGCGCCTCTTCGTGATGGCGATGGTGGCGCGGCTGCCGATTGGCACGGTGACGCTCGCGCTGCTGTTGCACGTGCGAGCCGTCACCGGATCGTTCGCCGCGGCGGGCGTTGCAGTGGGCTGCTATCTCGGCGCCTCGGCGATCACCGCGCCGTTCATCGGGCGATGGATCGATCGGCATGGCGCGCGCTCGGCACTGATCTCGATGGGTGTTGTCAGCCCCGCGGCGTTGCTCGTCGTCTGGCTCGCGGAGCCGCTCGGTCTCGCGCCCGCGCAGCTCGTCGCGGCCGCGGCGATCGCCGGCGCGTCGGCGCCACCCATAACGGTGCTGACAAGAACGATGTGGCGTCATCGCTTTGCCGACGACGCGTCGCGGAAGACGGCGTTCGCGCTCGATTCGGTACTCGTCGAGCTCGCGTTCACGCTGGGACCTGCGACGATCGCACTGTTGCTTGCCATCGGTTCCCCGGCGGTGGCTTTCGGCGCGGCGTTCTTCTTCAGCGTGATCGCCGTGCCGATATTCCTCGCATCCCCCGCGCTGCGCTACTGGCGGCACGAACCGGGTGCGGAGCGGAGTCTGCTCGGCCCGTTGACCGAACCACGGCTGCTGGCCGTCTTCGCGACGACGTTTTTTCTGACGATGAGCCTGGGCCTGCTGGAGATCGGTTACCCAGGATTTGCCGCAAGCGTCTCCAATCCGCCGCTCGCCGGCGTTTTGCTCGCCGTCAATTCGGCGGGAAGCGCGCTCGGAGGATTGCTGTACGGCGGGATGCACTGGCCCCTCGCCGGCGAGCGGCAGCTGCGGCGCGTGCTCGCGCTGCTGACCGTGCCGATCGCGCTTCACACCCTCGTCGGGGCGACGGTTCCCCTCGCGATGCTTGCATTCGTCACCGGCCTGCTCATCGCACCGACGCTGACGATGGTGTCGCTGCTGGTATCGACCTACGCGCCGAGCCGGTACGCGACGGAAGCGTTCACGTGGTCGGCGACCTGCATCATCAGCGGCATCGGGGCGGGCAACGCGATCGGCGGCCTGCTGGTGGAACGGTTCGGAACCGGCTATACGTTCGGCGGATCGGCCTGCGCTGCGCTGCTCGCGGCGGCTTGCTCGCTGACAACGCTGCGCGGCACGGACCGCGTCGCGGACGCGTGATGCCGTCCGCCGGATGTGCAACGTAGAATCACGAATCGATCGAGGAGCTTTGCAATGACCATTCCTTCAACCATGCGGCACGTCGGCGTCAGGCAGCCGGGTGGTCCGGACGTCATGTACATGACGGAAGGTCCGGTCCCCACGCCGCGCCCGGACGAGGTGCTGATCGAAGTCGCGTACGCCGGCGTCAACCGCCCGGATTGCGCGCAACGCGCCGGCACGTATCCGCCACCGCCGGATGCGTCGCCGGTTCTCGGTCTCGAGGTGGCGGGCAGGATCGTCGCCTGCGGCGCGGACGCCGCGGGCTGGAACATCGGCGACGACGTATGCGCACTTACGCCGGGCGGCGGTTACGCTGAATACTGCACGACGCCGGCGGCGTGGTGCCTGCCCATCCCGCGCGGGTGGTCGCTCGAGCATGCGGCCAGCCTCCCGGAGAACTACTTCACCGTCTGGAACAACGTGTTCGATCGTGCGCGGCTCGCGCCGGGCGAAACGCTGCTGGTGCATGGGGGCACGAGTGGCATCGGACTTACCGCGATCCAGCTCGCGAAGGCATTCGGCGCCACGGTGATCACGACCGCGGGCAGCGACGAGAAGACGGCGTTCTGCCTCTCCATGGGAGCCGATCACGCGATCAACTACCGGACACACGATTTTGCCGAGGAAGCGAAGCGCATCACCGCCAAGCGCGGCGTGGACGTCGTTCTCGACATGGTCGGCGGCGACTACATCGAGCGCAATCTGAAGTGCCTCGCGCTCGAGGGCCGACTCGCGCAGATCGCGTTCCTCGCCGGGAGCCGCGTCGAGTGCGACTGGCGCTTCATCATGCTGAAGCGGCTGACGGTTACCGGCTCGACGCTACGCGCGAGTCCGGCGAAGCGCAAAGCCGCGCTCGCCCGCGAATTGCGGCAAAAGGTGTGGCCCCTGCTCGACGCAGGAACGCTGCGTGCGATCGTCCACGCAACGTTCGGGCTCGAAAAGGCCGCCGCTGCGCACGCGTTGATGGAGTCGTCGAAGCATATCGGCAAGATCATGCTCGCCGTAAGTCTCCGCTGATCCGCGCGATGCCTTCAGTACGTCGCGCGACCGCCCGACGCGTCGAAAACCGCGCCCGTCGCGAATGAACAGTCCTCCGACGCGAGCCAGCAGACGAGCGAGGCGATCTCGTCGACAGTTCCGAAGCGCCCCACCGGTATCTTCGACAGCATGAAGTCGATATGCTGCTGCGTCATCTGGTCGAAGATCGCCGTACGCACCGCCGCAGGCGTCACGCAGTTGACCCGGATATCGGTCTTCGCGAGTTCCTTTCCGAGCGACTTCGTCAGACCGATGACGGCGGCCTTCGACGCACTGTAGGCCGACGCATTGGGATTCCCTTCCTTGCCCGCAACCGACGCGATGTTGACGATTCGTCCATACCCCGTCTGGCGCATGAGCGGAACGATCGCGCGGTTGCAGTAGAAAAGGCCGTGCACGTTCACGTCGAACACATTGCGCCATGCGTCTGGCGGATAGTCCCACGTCGTCACGTTCGGTCCGGTGATTCCCGCCGAGCAGACAAGCACGTCGACACCCCCGAATGCCGCCTCCGTTGCGGCGGCCGCGCGCTCGACGGCGGCGCAATCGGTCACGTCGAGCGCATGGATCGCGGCGGCCTCACCCAGCGCCGCCCGCGCGTCGGCGAGAGCTTCCGCATCGCGGTCCCACAACGAAACGCGCGCACCGCTTGCGGCCAGGCGGCGGGCGACCGCGAATCCAATGCCGGCGGCGCCGCCGGTGACAACGGCTCGCCGACCTTTGAAATCAAGTTGATTCATCGGTGCTCCCGTGGATCTTTGCTCAAGTCGGGCACATCGGTTGCTTGTTCAATCGGCGCAACGCGGGCGGCACGGGCTTCAACTAGCGGCGTCACTACGACGTCGAGTCTCGCCGCCATCGACTCGTAACGTAATTCTTACACGTCGCGGCAGGAAAAAGAGGGGACCCGACACGATCGGATCTCGATTTCCGGCCTGACGAAACGGAGGTCGTCATGTCGCTTTCGCTGATTCTGTTGATCGTGGTCATCCTGTTGCTTGTCGGTGCATTGCCGACATGGGGTTACAGTTCCGGCTGGGGTTACATGCCCAGCGGGGGCTTGGGACTGGTGCTGCTGGTCCTGATCATTCTGATGGTCATGGGTCGTATCTAGCCGGGGCCCGGACCGGCCGCCAGCGTCCGGTCCGGCTCGCTCGCGCAACGCCAATCCATCGAATCTACTTCGGTGCGCTCGACGGGCCGCGCTGCCCAGCCTATCCGTGATTCGGTCGCGAAAACGCCGCACTCGCGGCGTCATGGAGCGCTCGCGCCGCTTCGCGCACCGAAGCGAACCCTGATCGCAGGTCCTCCGGAAAGGAAGCGTGCCTGCGCACGGGGATCATGACCGCAGCAACGACGCCGACAAAGCCGGGACGCAACATCCCCAGCGGCGCGACGACCTCGCGCTCGGCATGCGAAAGTTGCGCCGGTACGGAGGCGTCGATGGTGCCGGCAGTAGGAATCGAACCCACGACCAACGGTTTACAAAACCGCTGCTCTACCAACTGAGCTATGCCGGCCTGCGGGAAATTGTAGCGAAGGCTCGGCGCGCTCAGCGAGAAGCCGCCGGGAGATCGGAGACTACTTGACGACCTGCAGATGGGACGGGCGCTTGCGGGGTGGCTCGCTCATCCGCGACGACAACTCGCTGCCTTCGCGCTGCACGCTCGTCGACGCGAGCGCCGCGACCGGGTCGTCAGGGGCGGTGAATGAAAACCCGTAGCCCGTTTCCTTCGCGAAAATGCCGATGACCGCACCGATCGGCACTGCGACTTCCTGTGACGAGCCGTTGAAGCGCGCGGTGAACTGGATCCACTGATTGTCGATCGTCAGCTTCCGCGTAGCCGTCGCACTGACGTTCAACACGATCTCGCCGTTCTTGACGAACGCCGCCGGTACGCGCGTCTGCGAATTCACGCGCACCGCGAGATACGGCGTCAGACCGTTGTCGGCGCACCATTCGCAGATGGCGCGGACAAGATAGGGTTTTGCGGACTGCTCGGACATGGGCAACGATATTACGCTCAGAATGATTGCGGTCAAGACAGCAGCTTTACCGCCCGTCCGCTCGCGGTGAAGTTCAACGTTGCAAACGTAAGATCAGATCGGCGCTGTCGGATACAGCGTGCGATTTGTCGAAGGGTTTTACGCTCGACCGCGCGTGTACAGGACAATCGCGTTGGTTCCGCGGAGCGCGCTACTTGCGCATCCCGCGCTCGGCCGACGTCAGTGCCTCGGAGAATGCCGGGCGCGCGAACAGTCGCTCGGCATACTTCATCAACGGCGCCGCCTGCTTCGGCATCTGAATGCCGTAGTAGTCGAGCCGCCACAAAAGCGGCGTGATCGCG
>JBDTNI010000030.1:0-10513 GCA_039933815.1 Betaproteobacteria bacterium | reverse complement strand
GAGCACTGCGTGGAACAGCTCTTCCTTGGACCCGAAGTGATAGTTGACGGCCGCTAGATTGACGTCGGCCGCCGCCGTGAGCGCGCGAAGGCTCGTCGCCTCGTAGCCGTGCTCCATGAACAGCGTCTCGGCCGCATCGAGTAGCCGCGACTTCGTCTCGACCGTCGCGCGCACCGGCAGGGCAATGACCTTGGCTTTGCGCATCGTATTCTTTCAAACGTTCGTTTCAATCTTACGTTTGATCGACGGTGGAGTCAATGCCGCCCGAGACGGGCAAATCGGCCCCCGCAATTAGCGCTTGCCAAAGAAAGGTGCGCAGCGCATGATGACATTGGCATACGCCGCTGAAAGCAAAGGAAATCCCATGCTCAACTTGAATCGCAACGACCGCTGGGTCGACGTCAAGGACGCCAGCAAGCCCGACGCCAAACCTACCGCCACGAACGCGCAGCAGCAGTCCGCCGCGGGCGCGTCGACGGCTCGACCCGCGGGTGGATCGAGTCCCACCGCCGGCGCTTCGCTGCGTGACAACACGCCGCGCGAAACGCCAACCGCCGCGCCGTCACCGAGCATCGCCGCAGCACCGTCGCCGGAGGAAAAGGCCGGCAGCAAGCTCTTCGTCGGCGCGAACATCAAGCTCAAGGGCGTCGAGATCTCCAATTGCGACGTCCTGGTGATCGAAGGTCAGGTCGACGCCACAGTCAACAGCAAGATGATGGAAATTTCGAAGCCCGGCACGCTGTCCGGTACCGCGGTCATCGATGTCGCCGAAATTCACGGCGAGTTCTCCGGCGAACTAACGGCACGGACGAAGCTCGTCGTCCATGGCACCGGGCGCGTGACCGGCACGGTGCGCTACGGCAAGCTGGTCGTCGCGGAAGGCGGCGTGCTGATGGGCGAACTGAAGCAGATCGACCCGTCGCCGGCCGACGGGCGAGCGACTGGCGCGATGCAGGTGGAAACACGGACGCCGGCCGGCCAGCCCGCCCACTGACGCTGCGTCATCCGAGGCGCGACGCCAGTGAGCGTCGCGCGCATTGGACTTCTCACCTGCCGTGTGCGGTGTACAGCGCGCGGCAGGGTGATACGAGCTCCCGCGCGTTCTAAACGCAACGGGGAAGGCCGCCGGACAATTGCCGGCGCGACGCGATCCGCCGGCGGCAACGTCAGGACCCGCGCATGGCAACGATTTCGATCGGCAAGCGGCACCAGCTTTCACACCAGGCCGCGAGGCGTGCGGCCGAACGCCTCGCGTGCGATCTCGAAAAGCGATTCGCGCTCGCGTGGCAATGGGACGGCGACGACGTGCGTTTCGAGCGTTCCGGCGTTTCCGGGAGCATGCACGTGGGCAAGACCGACATCCGCCTGGATGTGAGGCTCGGCATGCTGCTGTCGCCGCTCAAAGGCTCGATCGAGAAGGAAATCCACGCCCAGCTCGACCAGCTCGGCGCCACGGATACCGCCTGAGTCGCGTCGTCAGCGGTCTTCGGGCGGCATCGGATCGGGGAACGGCGAATTGCTGCCGCCGGCGATAGCTTCGTGAATCGCCGTCTCGCGGCTCTGTATCGTCGACAGGAACTCAGCGGCGCCGCGCATGGTCGCGAACGCATCGAATCCGCGCTCGAGAAAATCCTGCAGCGCCGACAGGCCGGCCATCCGCGCCGGCTTGCGCATCATCGAAAGCGCGGTTCTCAGCACGCGCTTGTGCACGAAATGATCGAGCGCCGCGCCGACGTCGCCGATCAAACCGATCTGGGTCCGCCGCAGCTCGTCGCGGCCGGCGCGCCGGTACGCTGCGCAGTAATCGGATACGCTGAACACCGGCGGTGCGCGCTCGAGCTCGACGGCCACCGCCCGGTCGAGTTCCTGCGACAACGCGTTGAGTTCGACGGCGAGCGCGACGGTGCGTATCACGGTGTCGGGCATCAGCTTGCGGATCGCCGGAACCACGCGCGCGAGGTCGGCGTCGCGCTGCGAGAAGTCGGCGCCACCATACAGGTCCTCCTCGAAGAACCGCATCGCCGTCGCGTAGCGCGGCGAATGCTCGAGATCCTCGTAGGTTCCGCGCAGCCGCAGCGCCTGCCATTTCCCGAGGAGCGCGATCTTCGCTGCGAGCGCCGGATCCGACGCGCAGGCGTCGTGATGCCGCATCACGCGCGCGAGCTGGCGCATCAATACGGCGACGGCGTCGGCGGGGGGCGATTCGCTCATCGTTGCGTCGGCGCGCGCGGGATTGCCCGCAAGCCGGCGTGGGCAGGATGGCGCATGGCGGCGCACGGATTAGGTTGAATGCTCTACGAGGCGAATACTATCGTGCGGGACCCGCGTTCGCGCACGCCGTGACCGCTCAAATACTCCGATGCCATTGCGATCCAGCCCGCCCGCCGATCCGGACCGCCGCCGCGTGATCTTCACCGGCATTGCCGGCGTGGCCGCGCTCGTCGCCGCCGGATGGATCGTCGCGACAACGCGCGCGATGCCATCGGCCGGCCCGGCGATGTCCGCCGGCGCGACGAACCTGCTGCGCGCGCTCGTGCCCGCGTTCCTCGATGGCGCATTGCCGGAGGCCGGCGTCGAGCGTGCACGTGCCGTCGACGACACCGTCGCCGCGGTGGCAACCGCGATCGCGGGCCTGCCTCCGGTCACTCGCGACGAACTCAATGCGCTGTTCACGATCCTGTCATTCGCGCCGGTGCGCATCGCGTTCGCCGGCGTGGACGGCGACTGGCGCGATGCCCGCGGCTCGGACGTCGCCGGTTTCGTCGATCGATTGAGAAAGAGCCGCTGGGCCGTCAAGCGCGTGGCCTACGACGCGCTGCATCAGCTGATATTCGCGGCCTGGTATGCCGATCCCAGGGCGTGGCCGGCGATCGGTTACCCGGGCCCGCCGCACCTCGCATGACGACATCGGCCGGCAGCACGTCTGCATTGAGCGATCCCGTCCGCGACGGCATTGCGCGCGGGTGGCAGGTCGTCGACGCCGGAACCCTCGACCGCGACCTGGCACTCGACGCGGACGTCGCGATCGTCGGCACGGGCGCCGGCGGGGGCATTGCCGGCGAAGTGCTCGCCGACGCCGGCTTGCGCGTCCTGATGGTCGAGGAAGGGCCGCTCAAGTCGTCGAGCGACTTCCGGATGCGCGAGGCCGACGCGTACCGGGACCTCTATCAGGAATCCGCGGCTCGCAAGACGGCCGACAAGTCGATCAACATCCTGCAGGGCCGCTGCGTCGGCGGCGGAACGACCGTCAACTGGACGAGCTCGTTCAGGACGCCCGCGGCGACGCTGGACCACTGGCGTTCGGTGCACGGCTGGTCGCCGTCGACCACCGCGCTCGATCCGTGGTTTGCACGGACGGAGGAACGGCTCGGCATGGCGCGCTGGAGCGTGCCGCCCAATGAAAACAATGCGGCACTTGCGCGGGGTGCGGATGCGTTGCGCATCCACCATGATGTGATCCGGCGAAACGTGCGTGGTTGCTGGAACCTCGGCTATTGCGGGATGGGATGCCCGACGAACGCCAAGCAGTCGATGCTGGTCACGACGATACCCCACGCGCTCGACCGCGGCGCGGTGCTGCTGACGCGTGCGCGCGCGACGCGCCTGGTACTGGGCCGCGACCGCGTCGAGCACCTCGAATGCGCAGCGATGGATGCGAGCGGCACGGCCGTGACGGCGCGGCGCGTGACGATCCGCGCGCGTACGTACATCAGCGCGGCAGGCGCCATCGGTTCGCCGGCGCTCCTGATGCGAAGCAACGCTCCGGATCCGTACGCGACGCTCGGCGTTCGCACGTTCCTGCATCCTACCGTCGTCTCCGCCGCGCTGATGCCGGAGCGCGTCGATGGCTTCGCCGGCGCGCCCCAGACTGTGTATTCCGATCAGTTCATGGAGGGCGTACCTGCCGAGGGACCCATGGCCTTCAAGCTCGAAGCGCCGCCGATTCATCCCGTTCTGGCGGCGATCACGCTACCGGGCCACGCTGTGGCGCACGCGTCGTGGATGCGCAGGCTGCCGAACATGCAAGTGCTGATCGCGCTGCTCCGCGACGGATTTCACGGCGGCAGTCCCGGTGGACGCGTGCGGCTTGCCAGCGACGGTACGCCGATCCTCGATTATCCGCTGACGCCGTATCTGTTCGACGGCGTGCGGCGCGCGATGACGGCAATGGCGGAAGTCCAGTTCGCGGCGGGAGCGACGTCGGTCATGCCGGTGCACGACGAAGGCGACGGTTACGCGACCGTCGGCGCCGCCCGCGCCGCCATCGCCTCGTTCGATCTCCGCGCGCGGGCCACGACGATCGTTTCCGCCCACGTGATGGGTGGCTGCGCGCTCGGCCCCGATCCGCGTCAAAGCGTCGTGGACGAAAGCGGTCGGTTTCACTTCCTGCGCAATCTATACGTCCTCGACGGATCGGTGTTTCCGACGTCGATCGGTGCCAATCCGCAGCTGTCGATCTACGCGCTCGCCGCGAAGCTCGCCACGCCGCTCGCCGACCAGCTGCGCAGCTGACGGTGCGCGATCCCCGCGATTAGTGTGACTGCTCTAGCCGTTGCCGCTAACGTGTCTTACCGATGCGTCGCGCGGACCGCGAGCGCACAACCTGGAGAACCGCATGTCGAATAGCTCAGCTGTCGCCCTTCCGATCAACGCCGCCGCCATGCTCGCGGCACCCCGGCACGTCTGGCTCGCGACGCTGGGCGCCGTCGCCGTAACCCGCGAATGGGCGCAACGCGACGCCGCACCGATGTTCCGTTCGCTCGTCAAGGAAGGCTCGGCCGTCGAATCGCTCGCGTTGCGGGTAGTCAGGGGACGCGTCGGCTCGTCGATGCGACGCGCGAACGCCGTTGCTCGTGACGCAGAGCGCGGCCTGCGTTCGTCGGTCACGTTGCTGGCCGATGCCGCGTCGTCGCTGATCCGCACGAAACTTCCGAGCGTGCATGCGCGCATCGACGTGCAACGTATGCCGGCCTCGCACAAGCGCGTTGCGAAAAGCGCGAAGCGTGCGCCGCGTGCCGCGGCTACAGCGACGCGCCGCGCGGCCAAGAAGCGCGTCAAGAAGTAGTCCGCTACACTGTCGCAACTGCGCCGGCGAAGCGTAACGCCGGCGTTGCGCCACCATGACGCCGACGATGACAAGCCGCGATCCCCCGCCGGCGACGGCAGTGCCGCGAACGCGCAGCCACGCTTCGGTGGGCCTGGCACTCGCGGGCGGCGGACCGCTCGGCGGCATCTACGAAGTCGGCACGCTCCTGGCGCTCGACGACTCGATCGAAGCGCTCGACTGCACGGCGCTCGACGTGTACGTCGGTGTGTCGTCGGGCAGCTTCGTCGCCGCGGCGCTCGCCAACGGGATTTCACCCGCTCAGATGTATCGGCTCTTCATCGATGACGGCAAGGACGCCGCATTGCGCCCCGAACTGTTTCTCCGGCCTGCGCTGCGCGAGTTCAGGCGTCGGCTCGCCGCGCTGCCGGCGCTGGCGGCGCGCGCCACGATGCAGTACGCGCGCGATCCGTTGCATCACGGGCTCATGGAATCGCTGGCGACCCTCTCGCGTGCGCTGCCTACGGGCTTGTTCGACAATCGCGCAATCGGCGCGTTTCTGAAGCAGCTTTTCGCCGGTCCCGGACGCACCAATGACTTCAGGAAGCTCGGCCGGCGACTCTACCTCGTCGCAACGGCGCTCGACACGGGCCATCCGGTGGCGTTCGGCGCGTCCGGTTTCGACCACGTGCCGATCTCGCGCGCAATCGAGGCGTCGAGCGCCCTGCCCGGGCTCTTTCCCCCGGTGGAGATCGACGGCGAGCATTACGTCGACGGTGCGCTGAACAAGACGCTGCACGCGTCGCTGGCACTCGACGCCGGCGCCGACCTCCTGTTGTGCGTCAACCCGCTCGTGCCGTTCGACGCGCAGTCGGCGCACCGGGGCGGACGTGTCACGCACCAGAGACTCGACCGCGGCGGACTTCCGCTCGTGCTGTCGCAGACTTTTCGCTCGATCATCCACTCGCGGATGAAGGTCGGGCTCGACAAGTACGCGACGCAGTATCCGCGGTCGGACATCCTGCTGTTCGAGCCCGTGCCCGAAGACGTCGACATGTTTTTCGCTCGAATTTTCAGTTATGCGCAACGCCGGCGGTTGTGCGCGTCGGCGTTCGAGTCCACGCGCACATTTCTCGGCAACAATGCCACGTCGCTCGCGCCACGGCTCGCCCGCCACGGTTTCGCGCTGCGACGCGATCGCATAGACGACGCGACGCGCCGCATCACGGACGCGTTCGACGACCCCCGACCGCTGCACGCGGGGACCGGACGCCGACGCACTGTCCGCCGGACCACGCGCGATCTCGACCACGCGCTGCACCACCTCGAGCGGCAGTTGTCGCGCATGCGCGTCGCCCGCTAGCGCCGCCTGCCGCAGCGCTGCCGCGACGATCGATGCCCCGCAAGCCGCCTCGACGGACGCGCGAGCGCATTCTCGAGACGGCGCTGCGGTTGTTCAACGACGCCGGCGAGCCGAACGTGACGACCGCCGACATCGCCGACGAACTCAATATCAGCCCCGGCAATCTCTACTACCATTTCAGCAACAAGGGCGAGATCATCGTACTGCTGTTCGACGCGCTCGACGCGTCGCTCGCGCCGCTGTTCTCCGGTCCATCGGCGAGTGCCGCCGAAGTCGAAGACCTGTGGCTCTTCCTGCATCTCGTGTTCGAGCGCATCTGGGAGTACCGATTCTTCTTCCGCGACCTCGACGAGATCGCCTCGCGCGACCCGAAGCTTGCGACGCGCGTCGCCGGCATGCTCCGTAGCGAGGAATCTGCCGTGCTGGCGCTGTGCGGCGGACTGCGGGCCGCGGGAGCGCTGCGCGCAACCGATGAGGAGCTCGTCGCGCTCGCCGTCAACGTGGTCGTGATTGCGACGTACTGGATGTCGTTCCGGCGCCTTTCGAACGCCGGTACGCGCCGCGCCGTCGAGGATGCATCCGATATGCAATTCGAGCGCGCCATTTCGCAGGTGCTCGCGATGCTCGCACCGCATCTGCACGGCGACCATCGCGCGCTGGCCGAAAGCCTGCGCGCGCGTTACCTGCGCGATACGCGCTCCTGATCCTTCGAAGGGACTCGCATGGCCACGCAATGGATCGCATTCCCGTACGCCGACCGCGTTTACGACTACGCCGGCGCGGCTCTCAGGAAAGCGTGGTCGCGCCTCCACCGGGGCGATCACGAGTCATTTCCCAAGGACGCGGCGGTTGCCGATGCGTGGCGGCTCTTTCACGCCGGGCGCTTCCAGGATGCCGTCGCGGCCGGTCAGACGGCTCGAAACGCCGGCATTCACGCGGCGGTCAAAGCGCAGTGCGTCCATGCCCATCACCTCGAAGCCGATGCGAAGCGGAAGGTGGCGCTCTTTGCCGAGGCGGTCGACTGGGCCGCGGAACGACGCGCGACGGCCCCTGGCGACGCGAATGCGCATTACCTCTACGCGTTCGCCCTCTGCCGCTACGGACAGGGGATCTCCGTCGCGAAGGCGCTTGCACAGGGGTTCGGCGGCAAGATCCGGGATGCGCTGACGCGCGCGGTCGAGCTCGACGCCGCCCATGCGGAAGCCGCGGCGGCTTTCGGTGCCTACCAGTCCGAGGTGATAGCCAAGGTGGGGCCGCTGGTGGCGGGCCTGACCTACGGTGCGAAGAAGGAATCCGCGCTGCAGAGCTTCGAGCGGGCCGTTGCGGCGTTCCCGGAGTCGCCGATCGTCCATATCGAATATGCGAACGGGCTGATCCTCCTGTTCGACCAGGCTCGTATCGCCGACGCGACGCGACTGTACGAACAGGCAGCGGCCGCCTCACCGGCGGATGCGATGGAGCGGCTCGACGTCGAGTTCGCGAAGCGCGAACTTGCCTGAGGAAGCTTTTTCGATTCCGAAAAATTATCCCGCCTGGTTTTTAACGCGCAACGAGGCGCCCCGCGACGGCCGCCGCAGTGACACGGCGCCCGCCGCGACCGCGGCGTCGAGATCGCCGTTGCGCGGCCACGGGCTCATCAGCGTCGTCAGCACCACCTTCTCGAATTCGTCGCCGAACTTCGCGCTGATGCGGCCCGGGTCCGGGCACAGGCCGCGGTCGGCCACGACGCCGAACCGTACGTGGCCGTTGTAGGAGAGGATCGAAACGCCGAGACCGATATCACCCGCCTGGGGCACCCAGAACATCATTCCCTCGATCCGGCTGCCCGCGAGAAACAAGGGGGTCTGCGGTCCCGGAACGTTCGTCATCACGGCCGACGCATTGCGCGCCAGTGACTTCAGCAGCGCATCCTGGACGAACTGCGGCCCTGCGCCCATCGCGGCGAGGAGGCCGAACGCCAGCAGTGGTTGATGCGAGTCCTTCAATGCGCGCATGTTCTCGCGCACGGCGTACAGCCGCTCGATCGGATTCTCGATGCCGATCGGCAAGTCGAGAAACACGAGGCCGAACCGGTTGCCGAGCCTGTACGCCTTTTCCATCGGGCGAAGGTTGACCGGCACGAGCGCGCGCAGCGTCAGCGCGTCGACCGCATCGCCGTGCTCGACCAGGTAATCGCGCAACGCACCGGCGACGCACGACAGCAGGACGTCGTTGACCGACGCATCGAGCGCGCGGCCCACGACCTTCACGTCGTCGAGCGACAACGGCGTGGCCCACGCGACCCGCTTCGCGACGTCCGGCCGGCCCTTGAACCGCGTCGGCGAGTCTTCGCGCATCGCCGCCAACCGGGCGATCTCGCCGGTCAGTTCGCCGCCCCGCGCCGCCAGCGTCACCGCATGCTCCGGGTCGGCGAGCACTTCGAGCCCTTGTCGCAACAGTTGCCGGCCGACGGAGCGCGCCGATCCGATCGATCGCTTCAGCGGGCCGAACCAGTCGTCCATCGGATCCGCCGTTCGCGCGGGCGAACCCGGCGCGTCGAACGGCATGGCGCGAGGGCCGCGCGGACCGGCGTCCGTCATCGACAACATCACGCGGACGAGCGCGATACCGTCGGCGTAGCAGTGATGAATGCGCGCGATCAACGCCGAACCGCCGCGATAGGCGCCGACATGGTGGAATTGCCACATCGGCCGTGCGTCCGGCAGTGGCGTCGCCATCAACTCGGATACGAGATTCTGCAACTCGGCGTCGCCGGCCGGGGATTGCAGCGTCGCGGCCACTACGTGCGCAGCGATGTCGAAATTTCGGTCATCCCGCCACCATGCACCCGCCGCCGTCCGCTCCGCGCGTTGCCGGAAGCGGCGGAACACGAGGAAACGTTCCGCGACTACGTGGCGCAAGCGCGCGAGCGACAGCGGCGCATCGAAGGTCAGCACGCCGCAAATCATCATCAGATTTGTGGGGCGATCCATGCGCAGCCACGCCGTATCGACCGCGGAGATCTTCTCGCGCTTGTTCACCGCCCTCCGTGGAGTGGCCGCCGGCCATTCGCTGCACCCGCGTTGCGCGGGGGTTTGCGTTCGCGCTAAAGTAGCACGAACGTTGGCGCTACCCAACGACCCCGCGGAGCTTCTGATGGCAGCTGCGCCGAAGCAGGACGACCTCAAGACGCAATTCGACGCGGCGGCGGCCGCCGCCAAGCAAACCAGGAAGCGGCCCGACAACGCGACGCTGCTGAAGCTGTACGGCTTCTACAAGCAGGCGACCGAGGGCGACGTCACCGGGTCACGCCCCGGCGGGTTCGATTTCGTCGGCGGCGCGAAATTCGACGCGTGGACGAAGCTCAAGGGGATGAGCACCGCCGACGCGATGAAGGGTTACATCAATCAGATCGAGCGGCTGAACCGCGAGTAGCACCCCGCCGCGCTTCCCGTTCGGTTCAGGATTTCGCGGGGGGCGCACGCTTGCGCGACGCGCGCGCCTTCGTCTTCGCGGTGTCTGCCGCGGTCGCGGACGCGGCGGCGTCCGATCCTGCCGCGCGCCGGCCTCGCCGCACGGTGACGTCCGGCGACGGCACCGCGTCGTTGGTCTTGATCAGTGCGTTGACGGCATCGGCCAGCGCGTCCACGCGCTGCGACAGGCGCTCGACATCCGACTGCGTATGCACGCCCAGACGCGACAGCGCGCGGGCGACGCGGTCTTCGAACACCTTCTCGAGCTTGTCCCACGTGCCGCCCGCCATCTGCTGCACCTCGCGTGCCGTCGACTGCGCGGCATGCCGCGCCGCGGTGGCCGTGTCCGCCGCGGCGCGCCGCGTCTTCGTTTCGACCGCCTCACCCTGCGCGACGAGCGCCTCGAAGACCTTCGTGCCCTCGGCCTGCGCGCGCGAGAATGCGCCGAGCCCGGCCAGCCAGATCTGTCTTGACGACTCCAACACCGACTTCGACGGCTCCTTGCCGGAACTGTCCTTGCCGGCGTCGCGCGCCTCTCTCGCTTTTTTCAGCATCACGTTTTCCCAGGTTTGGTGAATACGGTCCGTCGCGAAACGCGTCTAGCGCCCGCCAACGCGCCAATTCTAGGCGCGGCGCATAGAGCGCGCACTCTAA
>JBDTNI010000029.1:0-10544 GCA_039933815.1 Betaproteobacteria bacterium | reverse complement strand
CGGAGCGCAAGCTGTTGCAGGGCCTGATCGACGCATCACAGGCGCCGGTGAACGGAACGGTGAGGCTCAGGCTCTACAAGGGCACGGTGACCTGCGTGGGCCGCGCGTCACCCGACGATTCGCTGTTCGACCCCAAGATCGCCACCTTCGACGATGATGCCGGTGCGTACGACCAGAAGGACGCGGCCGGCTTTATCCGGCTCAACGCGCTGCGACTGCGGATCGCCGCGAACCGCGGACGCACGTAGCGCCGCGAAGCTCGACGACGAGACGCTGAACCGGCTGTTCGACGCGACGCGCGCCGTGCTCGACGAGTGGACGCAACGCCTGCGCGACGAAGCCGGCGGCGCGTTTCCCGCGAACGTCACGGCGTTTCGCCCGCAAATGGCCGTGCACGGCAAGTTCCGCGAGCCGTGTCCGGTGTGCGGCACGCCGGTCCAGCGCATCGTGTACTCGGAAAACGAGTGCAACTACTGCCCGACCTGCCAGACGGGTGGCGTCGTCCTCGCCGACCGTGCGCTGTCGCGGCTGTTGCACAAGAGCTGGCCGCGCGCCATTTGACACGCCGATAAGACGCTCCGCCCGCGCCGGATCCCGATCGCACCGCCGGTTTGCGCGAGCGACGCCCGCCATGCTAGCGTGACTGTTTGCGCCGGAGGTTCCCAATGCCCTCGTTCGATATCGTTTCCGAAGTCAACCAGGTCGAAGTGCGCAATGCGGTCGACCAGGTGAACAAGGAACTCGGCACCCGCTTCGACTTCAAGGGCTCCGATGCGCGCGTCGAGTACGACGGCAAGGCGATGACATTGTTCGCCGATGACGAGTTCAAGCTGAAGCAGGTCACGGACATCGTCGTCGCGAAGCTCTCCAAGCGCCAGGTGGACGTCCGCGCGCTCCAATACGGCGATCCGGAGAAGGTTTCCGGCAACAAGGTGAAGCAGTCGGTGACCGTGCGGACCGGCGTGGAACAGGAACTCGCGAAGAAGCTCGTCAAGCTCGTCAAGGACAGCAAGCTCAAGGTGCAGGCGTCCATACAGGGGGACGCCGTGCGCGTGTCGGGCGCGAAGCGCGACGATTTGCAGGACGCGATTGCGCTCGCGAAGAAGTCGATCACCGACTTTCCGCTGCAATACCAGAACTTCCGCGATTGACGCGCTGTTTGACGCGCTGGCCGGGGCGCGGCTCTCAGCTGAAATCGGCGGCGAGCGACGCCTGCACGGAAGGGGGGAGCGAACGAATCTCGACGCGATACGCCGGGTGGTCCACGCCGATCGCCACGGCGGCACCTGTCCGGAATGCGGCGATCATCGCGGGCGACAACTCGAAGCGGACGAAGTGGACCGCCGACGTCTTCGACGCATTCTCGCGCTCGAGATCCTCGTCGGCGATGGCGCGGACCGCGGCAAATCCATCCACGCGAAGCCACACGGCATCCTCGATGCCGCGCAGCGCCGCGAGCGCGTCGCGCCGCGCGTCGGCGTCCTCGTACTCGAGCAGCATCGTCGCCTTGAGGTTGGCGCCGTCGGGAACGAGCGGGTTGTAGGCATCGAGCTCCTGCCGGATGCCCGCTTCCTCGAACACTTTCTCGATCCGCAGCATCTCCTGGATCTGGTAGCGGATGGTCAGTTCATCCTCGAACAACAGCGTCACGTGGTCGCCGACATGCACGGTCCGGTCGCGCTTGTGCGCCAGCACGCGCGCGCGGAACGACGGCCTCTCCCGCGCATACGCCTCGAGCGTCATCAGGCTGTCGCGGGCGATCACGGACATCGGCGTCGGCGTATGGAGCCAGCCGTCATTCGAGACCGTACGCGATGCGCAGCAGCGTCAACGGATGCTCCTTGCGCACCTTGCAATCCCCGCCCGACTGCGCGATGCCCTGCTCGATCCGCCGCCCGGCAATCGGACAATCCGAGCTGATGTAGTCGGGTTCGGATTCGCGCATCCGCTGGAAGACGGGCTTGCCGATCTTCATCGAGTCGGCGAAGAATTCGCGCTTGACTCCCCACGTTCCGTCGTGCCCGGCGCAGCGCTCGACCGTGTTCACCGTCGTGCCCGGAATAGATTCCAACACCCCGCGGGTCTTCTGGCCGATGTTCTGCACGCGCGAATGGCACGGCACGTGATAGCTCACCTTGCCGAGCGCGCGCTTGAACGATTTTTTCAGCAGCCCGTCGCGCTGGCGCAGAACGAAATACTCGAAGGGATCGAACATCGCGTCGGCGACGGCCTGCACGTCGTCGTCGCCGGGAAACAGCAGCGGAAGTTCCTGCTTGTACATCAGCGTGCACGACGGCACCGCCGTCAGGATCGCGTAACCCTGACGCGCGAGCGCCGCAAGACCCGGAACGTTGCGGCGCATCAGCGCCTCGACGCGATCGAGGTCGCCGATCTCGAGCTTCGGCATGCCGCAGCAGACTTCCTGCTCGACGAGCGTATACGGAACCTCGGCATGATCGAGCAGCTTCACGAGGTCGTGGCCAATGCCCGGCTCGTTGTAATTGATGTAGCAGGTCGCGAAGATCACGACCTTGCCGGGCGCGTTCTCGCCATTGCGTACGGGCCACGCCAGCGACGGGGCGGTCGATCCGCGGAATCGCGTCGTGGCGTAGGGCGGGAGCCACGCGGCATCGGCCACGCCGAGCACGGCGTCGACGACTTTGCGGGCGACCGGCGACGCGTTCAGCGCGTTGACCGCCTGCACGACCACGGGAATGGTTGCGAGACGACCGACGGCGTCCGTGCTCGTCAGCACGCGGTCACGCAGCGATGTCGGATGCGACTTGAAGCGCTGCGCCTTCGCGCGAAGCATCAGGTGGGGGAAGTCGACGTTCCACGGATGCGGCGGAACGTACGGGCACTTCGTCATGTAGCAGACGTCGCACAGGTAGCACTGATCGACGACCTTTGCGTAGTCCGCCTTGGCGACGCCGTCGACCTCCATCGTCTCGCTGTTGTCGACGAGATCGAACAGCGTCGGAAACGCGCCGCACAGCGACACACAGCGCCGGCAGCCGTGACAGATGTCGAAGACGCGTTGCTGTTCCTGCTGCAGCGCGTCCGCGTCGTAGAACGCCGGGTTCCGCCAATCGAGCGCGTGACGCGTCGGCGCCTGCAGATTGCCTTCGCGAAGCGTCATCGCGCGATGCGGCCCCGGGTCAGTCGGACAGCGCGTCGAGCGCCTTCTGGAAGCGGTTCGCGTGCGAGCGCTCGGCCTTCGCGAGCGTCTCGAACCAGTCGGCGATCTCGTCGAAGCCCTCGCCTCGCGCAGCCTTCGCCATTCCCGGGTACATGTCCGTGTACTCGTGCGTCTCGCCCGCCACGGCCGCTTTCAGGTTGTCGCGACTCATGCCGATCGGCAGGTCGGTCGCGGGATCGCCGACCGCGGCCAGATAGTCCATGTGGCCGTGCGCATGGCCTGTCTCCCCTTCCGCCGTCGAACGGAACAGTGCGGCGACGTCGTTCTGCCCTTCCACGTCGGCCTTGTTGGCGAAATACAGATAGCGACGATTCGCCTGCGATTCGCCCGCGAACGCGGCCTTGAGGTTGTCGTGCGTCTTCGTGCCTTTGAGTGTCTTCATCGCAATTCCTCCAGTGGGGGTCGTGCATGCGCGACGCGCACGCCGGTGTCGCTTCTCCGGCGGTCACGGCATCGAGCCGCTATTCGACAATTGTGGAGCGCGCCGGAGCGCGTGTCCAATCGACTCTGACAATTGTGACGATAAAGGTTCTCTATCGGCTCAATCGACGAGTTCGTACGCCGGCAGCGTCAGGAATTCGACGAACGTGTCGTTTTCGACGAGTTCGGCGAAGATGTGGGCGGCATCGTCGTAGCGTCCGTCGCCGTACGCGGAGCCGAGCAGGTCGCGGATCTTCGCCATCTCCTCGGGTATCAATCCGGCGACGAGTGCCTTCGTCACCTTGCGGCCGTCATCGAGCGTTCCCTTCGGTGAGCGGATCCATTGCCACACCTGCGAGCGGGAGATTTCGGCCGTCGCCGCGTCCTCCATCAGGTTGAAGATCGGCACCGCCCCCTGCCCCGCCAGCCACGCGCCGACATACTGGATAGCGACATTGACGTTGAGCCGCAGGCCCTTCTCCGTGATCGGGTGCTCGGGCTCGAAGAGCAGCAGATCGGCCGCCCCGACGTCGACGTCCTCGCGCTTCTTCGTCGCGATCTGGTTCGCGGACGGCATCAGCCGGTCGAACGCCTCCTTCGCCACCGCGACGAGGCCGGGGTGGGCGACCCACGTCCCGTCGTGGCCGTACGTCGCCTCGCGCTCCTTATCGGCCTTCACCTTCGCGAACGCCTCCGCGTTGGCCGCTTCGTCGTTCTTCACGGGAATCTGGGCCGCCATGCCGCCCATCGCGTGCGCGCCCCGCCGGTGGCACGTCTTCACCAGCAGTTCCGCGTAGCTTTTCATGAAATGCGTCGTCATCGTGATCAACGCACGGTCGGCGAGACAGAAATCGCGGTTGCTCCTGAATTTCTTGATGCAGCTGAAGATGTAATCCCAGCGTCCGGCGTTGAGCCCGGCGGAGTGGTGGCGAAGCTCGAAAAGGATCTCGTCCATTTCGAACGCCGCGAGGATCGTCTCGATCAGCACGGTGGCCTTGATCGAACCTCTCGGCACACCGAGGTCGTCCTGCGCCATGACGAAGATGTCGTTCCACAGCCGCGCCTCGAGATGGCTTTCGAGCTTCGGCAGGTAGAAATAGGGCCCGCTGCCTCGCGCGACGAGTTCCTTGGCGTTGTGAAAAAAGTACACCGCGAAGTCGAAGATCCCGCCCGAGATCGCCGCGCCGTCGACGAGAACGTGCTTTTCCGGCAGGTGCCAGCCTCGTGGACGGACGAACAGCGTCGCGGTCTTCTCGCCGAGCCGGTAGCCCTTGCCCTCGGGCGACGTGTAGTCGATCCGGCGGCGGATCGCATCGCGCAGGTTGATCTGGCCCTGGATATTGTTGTCCCAGCGCGGCGTGTTGGCGTCCTCGAAGTCCGCCATGAAGACGCTGGCGCCGGAGTTCAGCGCGTTGATGATCATCTTGCGATCGACCGGTCCGGTGATCTCCACGCGCCGGTCGCGGATGTCGCCCGGCACCGGGTCGCACGTCCAGTCGCCGCTGCGCACGGACGCCGTTTCCGCGAGGAAATCGGGCAGCTGTCCCGCGTCGAAGCGTGCCTGGCGGCGCGCGCGGTCGGCGAGCCGCTCTTCACGCTGCGGGCCAAACGCCCGCTGCAGCCGCGCCGCGAACGCCATGGCCTCCGGTGTCACGATGTGCGCGAACTCGGCAGTCACCGGCGCGATGACCTCGATGCCAGGGGGGTAGCGCGGGGCGTTCATTCAACTCTCGATCAGGTCGACGGGTAGGCCCGATCCACGGGGCTCGCGCAGCCACTGATGCTGCGCCGCAGGATTCTAACGTGCCGGCCGGCGTGGACGGCACGCGCGACCATCGCGCGCCGGCCAATGCCGACCCTCCGACCTCAGGCGGCGGCGCCCACGGCACGCCTCAGCGCAATCGCGCGCTGGGCGCACGCACGGTTCAACGCGGCGACCACCGCCTTCAGGGTGGCGGTGACGATGTGGGGATCGAGCCCGACGCCGTAGACCGGCTGGGACCCCGCGCGCAGTTGTACGTACGCCACGGCCGTCGCGTCTTCGCCGGTGCCCGTCGCGTGCTCGTGATAGGCGAGCACGTGGATGTCCGCACCCGTGCCCTCGCGCAGCGCGTGGACGAACGCATCGACCGGGCCGTTGCCCGCGCCGTTCAGCACGGTTTCAACACCGTCGATCTGAAGCCGCGCCGTCAGCTGCTCGAGCGCCCCCTGCGCGCTGCCATGACTCGTCCGGTGATCGATGTAGGCGAGCGGCGTCGCGGGCGCGATGTACTCGCGCTGGAATGCCGCGTGGATGTCGGCGGCCGTCAGCTCCCTTCCGGTCTGGTCGGTGATCGCCTGCACGACCTGACTGAACTCGATCTGCAGAAGGCGCGGCAGCGCGAGCCCGTAGTCGCGCTCGAGCAGGAACGCGATACCGCCCTTGCCCGACTGGCTGTTGACGCGGATGACGGCCTCGTACGTGCGTCCGACGTCGGCGGGATCGATCGGCAGGTAGGGCACCTCCCATTGCGCATTGCCGTTCGCCTCCTCGGCACGCTGCGCCGTCAGCCCTTTCTTGATCGCGTCCTGATGCGAGCCTGCGAACGCGGTGAAGACCAGTTCGCCCGCATACGGATGGCGCGGATGCACCGGGAGCGCCGTGCAGTATTCCGCCGTGCGGATCACGGCGCCGACATCGCTGAAGTCGAGCAGTGGATCGACTCCCTGCGAGTAGAGATTCATCGCCAGCGTCACCAGGCACACATTTCCGGTGCGCTCGCCGTTACCGAACAGGCAGCCTTCGACGCGATCCGCGCCGGCCATCACCGCAAGCTCGGCTGCGGCGACGCCCGTCCCGCGATCGTTGTGCGGATGCACCGACACGAGCACGCGGTCGCGCCGGCTCAGGTGGCGATGCATCCACTCGATCTGGTCGGCAAATACGTTCGGCGTCGCGACCTCCACCGTCGCCGGCAGGTTCAGGATCACCGGATGCCCCGTGACGGGTTCCCACACGTCGACGACGCGCTCGCAGATCTCGAGCGCGAAATCGAGTTCGGTCATCGTGAACGTCTCCGGCGAATACTCGAAACGCCAGTCGGTGTCCGGCTGTTGCACCGCGCACTCGCGGAAGAGGCGCGCACCCTCGGTCGCGATCGCGATGATCCCCGCGCGGTCCTTGCCGTAGACGACACGCCGGAACAGCGGCGCCGTCGGGTTGTAAAGATGAACGATCGCCCGGGGCGCACCGCGCAGCGACTCGAACGTGCGCCGGATCAGCTCGTCGCGAGATTGCGTCAGCACCTGGATCGTGACGTCGTCGGGGATCAGGTCTTTGTCGATGAGCTGGCGGACGAAGTCGAAATCGGTCTGCGATGCCGACGGGAAAGCGACCTCGATTTCCTTGAAACCGATGTCGACGAGTTGGCGGAACATCCGCAGCTTCCGCGCGGCATCCATCGGCTCGATGAGCGCCTGGTTGCCGTCACGCAAATCGGTCGACAGCCACAGCGGGGCGCGGGTGATCGTTTGGGTGGGCCAACGGCGGTCCGGCAGGTCGATCGGCTGAAACGGTCGGTATTTCTGCGATGGGTCGGCGAGCATGGATGATCCCGTCATCTGGAATGCGAATGGACCGTCCTTGCCGGACGGCGCGGGCACTGCTTGGCGGAAGGGGAGTGTTTTATCTGCGCGCGGGGCGCAGCAGGAGCAGCGGGCCGGCGAGGCGCGGCGCCGAGGCGAACGTCAGCGTCCGGGCGCAGGGAGAGGCGACGCGGGCGGGGTGGATCGAGCGGCTCATCGTCGTGAATCTAGCCCAAATGAGCCGTCCCCGCAAGCGCGGCCGCCTTGATCGCTGGACGCGAACACGCCGAGTTGCGCGACTGCCACGCCATCGCGTTGCGCGTAGGTCACGACGCGCGGCGGCGCCCAGTCGAACGCGCGGGACCAGGCGGCGAAGCGTCCGGCATCGTCGGCGCCGACAATGGCGATGACGACATCGCGACCGCTGCACAGCCAACGGCGCGCCTCGCCGGGGATCACGACCGCCGACGACGCAACCCGACCGCCGGTGATCAGCGTCACGGGCAGTGCGAGTCCCCAGTCGGGAAATACGGCGAGCGGCCGGCGGGGGAGCGCATCGATATCGCGCGCGAGACGATTGACCGCATCGGAGTAGAGACCGACACCGCCCGTACGTTCGAGCGTCTCGAACTCCCGTTGCGAGCCCGCGACGTTGATGGCCGCGAGTGTGAGCAATCCCGCCGTCGCCAGCACGGACGACGCGCGCCGGCGTGCGCAGTCGAGGGGCAACCCGGCCGGCAACGCGGCCGCCAGCCCCGTCGCCAGCGCGGCATATGCGAGAGGCAACAGCGAGACGAAGTGATGCCCGCCGAGCAGATCGCCGAACGCGAGCGCCAACGCGCAGAACGAAAGCGGCAGCGCGATCAGCAGCCGCAGGAGCGGCGTCGACCGGTTGCGCAGTTCCGCATAGGCCAGGAGCGCCACCGGCGCGCTGATCAGCAGCGTCAGCTTGATCGTGGAGAAGGGCTGCGGCTCGCGCGGACCGAACATCAGCGCGTGACCCCACGCGTTGGTCAGCGCCGCTTCGGCGAACGCCGCGGTCGCCGACACGCGCTCGCCGAGTGGCAGCGCCGCGCCGAACGCATCGAGCCGCTTCGACGACTCGGTCACGTAGGCGGCGAGGCCCGCAATGCCGCCCCCCAGCTTGCGCGCGACAAGCGCGTAGCCGAGCGCGTAATACGCACACCCGAACGCGACGCCGGAAAGCCAGCCGACGGCGTCGCGCCAGCGCGTCGACACGGCGCCCGGTGTCGCGACGCGCGACGTCGCGACAATCCACAGCAGCATCGCCGGCACGTAGAACGCGTAGACGAAGTAGCCGAGCACGGCAAAGCCGCAGCAGACGCCACTTGCGACATGGCGGCTCGCCGTATGCGTCGCCGGATGGACGCCGTCGGCCAGCAACGCCATGGAGAGCAGCAGCCACGCCACCGGCGACATCGTGATGTAGCTCTGCGTCCGATAGGCGAAGACGAACGCCGGATCGAACGCGAGCGCGATGCCGGCGAGGCCGGCAATCCAGACCGGGACCCGCGCGCGCGCCAGCAGCACCATCGTCGCGACCAGAACGGCAATGCCGAATGCCATGTGCGTCAACCGGATGCCCGCGACGCTCATTCCGAAGATCGCGTAAAGCGGCAGCCCGAGCCAGAACTGCTGCAGACCGTGGTACATCGACACGAGCACCGGGAACCGGTCCGCCAGATAGTTGCCCGGCAACACCCACGCGATCAACGGCTCGGCGTGCGCGCGATTCAAGAGTTTCGCAACCAGGTAATCGGGATTGACGGAATCCATGTAGATACCCGGCAGCTCGATGTCGTGGGTCGCCCACGCCGCGTAGACGAGCAGTACGCCGAGCACCAGGATCGGCAGGGCGGCGACCCGTGCGGGTCCGGCGGCCGGCTGCGTCATCGAGCGCCCTGACGGTGACCCGCGGGGTCGGGCATCGGCGTCGCCGCCGGTGCGAGCAGCGATCGCTCGACCAGCTCGTCGATGACGATGTCCGGCCGCTCGCGCCGCACGAAGGCGGGGTCGAGCCGATGGCTGCTTACATACGCCGCACGACTGAAGTTCTCCGACAGGAGCGGGATCAGTGGAATCGCCATCGAATCGCGGTAGACGACGGCGCGCGGCAGCCCGGTGCGGTCGCACGCGTACCACTCGAAGCCGTCGTTGCGTCCCGCGTCGTCGATCCGCTGCGCGCAGCGCGAATGCGGCGCGGCGAGCACCTTGCCGAGCGGCGCGAGGTCCGGCTCGCTGAACGACGCCGGGTCTCCGGTGAGCCGCGCGAGATCGCCGCTATAGACATCGACGCCGGGCACGTAGGGCGGCAGCGCCGCGGTCACCGTGCGTCCGCGCAGCGACGGCAGCGCGTCGGAGACCTCGCGCATCAGTGCCCGATAGGCAACCGCCGCGCCGAGCAGGTTCCAGTGCGAGTCGGTGGCGAAATAGACGTGTTCGCGCGTCTTGGCGTCGCGAAGCGGCGCGCGCAGGTCGACGAAGCGCAGGCTGCCGTCGGCGTGGATCTCGTCGACCAGGCGATCGAGCGGCGTGCGCGACACGACGCGCGTCGCCCATCGCGGCAGGTGCTCGTCGTAGATCGTCGACTTGTCCGGCGCCACCGTCACGACATACGCGATTCCTTCACCGGCGAGGAAGGCCGCGCGCCGCCGGAATTCCGCGACGACAGCGGTGAGCTCCGCATCCGGCACCGGCAACGTTCCGCGGTAGTAACGATCGAACGCGGTGCCATCCTCGCCCAGGAAATACAGCCAGCCGTCGCGGCCGATGACCACATTCGGCGAGGCAGGCACGCCGAACGCGCGTACCTGCACGCGGTTATGCAATTGCAGCAGGCGCGCCCGCGCGCCGAAGCGATCGGCGAACGCCTGCTCGAACGCGGCCGGCCACGCGCCCAATGGCGAAAGCGCCGGCCAGGGCGCCATCGTACGGTTCTCCGCGTCGAGCGTCCGGTCCGTCCGGGGGCGGAACGCCGCGGCACCGAGGGCGGCGAGCGTGGCGACGAACACGATCGTGAACACGATGTCGCGCAGGCGATGTTGCGTCGTCGCCATCGGCGGGACGGCGGAGCGGCGACCCGGTGACACGTCGTGCTGCATCAGAAGCGGAAATAGATGAACGGATTGTAGGTGCCGGCTGCGAGCGCCGACGCAGACATCGTGAACACCAGCGACAGCCAGGCGCCCTCGGCGACAACCGCGCCCGGCGCGACGCGCGAACGCTGCACTGCGGCGTCGAACCGTTTTCCGATCGAACGGCCGACGGGAAGCGCGAACACGGCGCCCACCACCATCGTCGTCGCGAGCAGACCGTCGGCATAGCGCGCCCATGGATGCAG
>JBDTNI010000028.1:0-10748 GCA_039933815.1 Betaproteobacteria bacterium | reverse complement strand
GAAGACGTTCGCGAGGTCGTCGCGCTCCGGCGCTGCACGTTTGCCCACGGCCGTGCGTGCGCGGCGCGGGCTGCGAGCGGAGGTCGCGGTCGTTTGGGCGCTTCGCATCGTCATATGAGCATATACGCATATAACGTGCGAAGTCAACGCGGCATCCGCCGACGGCAGTGGCTAGGCTGCTGCGCGAAAGCTCGCGAAAGGCCTAGTGAATCGTCGCGCTGGTGAGGAAGCGCAAAAGATGTCCGTCCGCCAACCGGTAGAAGCCGTCCGAGACGTGTTCGGCGTCCTCGAAATCGGCACGGGTGAACGCGAGTTCGGTCTCGCCGTGGATGGCCTCCAGGACGACATCGTCGGCGACGGTGAACTCGTCCGGGAAGCGCATGTACGCGGCCTCGAAGACCACCCCGTCGATGACGACATAGTCGGCATCGTGCATTGTGTCGCAGAGTTTAAGCGTCATGAGTCCGCCCGTGTCAGTCGGCCGCGAGGACCTCGGCGTGCAAACGGTAGATGGCGGCAAACTCGGAGGCTTCAAGCCGGCGAGATCGCGGTCATCGTCGTCCCGAACCCACAATGCCGAAATTCCAGCGCGTGGTCGATCCGTCGGTGCCGCTGAATTGCGTCGGCCTTTCGCCTACGGCATCGCGCCGGGCGGTTGCCCGGTTGGCGCGTCAGTCGGCGACGAGGTCGCGGACGAAGTTGGGGAGTGCGAGCGCCGCGCGATAGGTGTCGCCGTTCACATAGCGCAGTTCCAGGATGTTGCGCGCCGCGATCCGCGCATCCACATCGGCGGGCGAGTGCAGCCGGGGATCGAGGCCTTGGGCGCAGCAGGCCATCATCCACAGCCCGCCGTACAGCGGGATCGACGCCAGATACGGAACGACGACCGGGAACGCACGCCGCAGGTCGGCGATTGCGTCGCGAACGCGCAAAGGATGCGCCACGGGGCTGCCCACGTGCATCGTCATCGCGCCCCCCACCGTGAGCCGCTCCGCGCACGCGCGATAGAACGCGGGGGTGTACAGATCGGTCGACGGGCCGCCCGGGTCCGTCAGGTCGAGCACGATCAGATCCCAGCTTTCAGCGGTGTCGCCGACGAACCGGAAGCCGTCGCCGATGCGGATCGTCACCCGCGAATCATCGAGTGCGCCGCGATGCACCGCCGCGAAATGCTCGCGCGAGATATCCACGACGCGCGCATCGATCTCGGCGATCGTGACCGAGCGCATCGAACGGTATTTGAGGAGCTCTTCGGCGGAGCCGCCGTCGCCGCCACCGACGATCAGCGCCCGCTCGGGTCCAGGATGCGCGAGCGCGGCGAGATGGACCAGGTTCTCATGATAGAAAAACTCGTCTCGCTCCGACGTCATGAAATGCCCGTCGAGCCTGAAGAGCTTGCCGAAGGCCGCGCTGTCGTGCACCTCGACGTGCTGGAATCCGGAGCGGAAATCCGCCAACGTGCGCGTCGATCGCACGAAAAGACCCCAATCGTCCGTCAGGTGCTCGGCCATCACGCCGGGCATGACATCGCCCGGCGCCCCCACTTCACCGGTCATGCGTCGCGGGCCGCGCCTGCTCGGTCTGCCAGCGCGCAACGTCCACCGGCAGTGGCGGCGCGTCGGCGTCGAGCCCGCCGCGATGGATCGCCTGAAAGCGCGTGTGCGTGGGCCGCAGCGCGGCCTCAAGCGCCTGGAACACCTGCTCGGCCTTGGCGGTGTTGTCGGTCGTGTAGTTGCACACGTACACGTCGACCGTGACGAACCCCGACTCGGGCCAGGTGTGAATCGCGAGATGCGACTCCGCCAGAAGCACGGTGCCGGTCACGCCGTGGGGCTCGAATTGAAAGAAGCTGTCGCCGACGATCGTGAGACCCGCTTCGTCGACAATATGACGGCACAGGTTGCGCAACGCGTCCGCTTGCGTCAGCAAAGGTTCGTCGGCCGGGCATCCGTACCACTCGCCCAGCAGATGGATTCCTTCCATCGCGTCTATCCTCCAGGAACTGCTTCCGCGCGGGCGTCTTCCGGATCCCGGAGCAACCGTTGCCAATGTGATGTATGACGAATCTGCCGGTCCAACGAGCGGCCGGCGACCGTCCGTGTAGTCGATACCACTCCTGCGCGTTCGCGCGCAATCGAAACGATAAATTATGGCACAATGGTTGGGCTTACGCCATTGTATTCAAGACCTTCGCGCACGCAGCGCAGCGCGCCCACCGTATCGTCCCCGCCGCCTTCCTCAATGCCCGATTCACGCGCCGTCACGCAGTCCCCGTCCGGGGCAACCGACACTGAGCTTGCGAATGCGATCCGCGCGCTCGCGATGGACGCGGTCGAGGCGGCGAAATCCGGCCACCCCGGCATGCCGATGGGCATGGCGGAGATCGCCGTCGCGCTGTGGACGCGCCACCTTCGTCACAATCCCGCGAACCCGCATTGGCCCAATCGCGACCGGTTCGTTCTGTCGAACGGACACGGGTCGATGCTCCAGTACGCGCTGTTGCACCTGTCGGGCTACGCGTTGCCGATGGACGAGCTGCGACGGTTCAGGCAACTGGGCTCGATGACACCCGGTCACCCCGAGGTCGGCGTCACGCCCGGCGTGGAGACGACGACCGGGCCACTCGGCCAGGGACTTGCGAACGGCGTCGGCCTCGCACTTGCGGAGCGTCTTCTTGCCGCCGCGTTCAATCGCGACGGATTTCCCGTCGTCGATCATCACACGTACGTGTTCGCCGGCGACGGATGCCTGATGGAGGGCATCTCGCACGAGGCGTGCTCGCTCGCCGGCACCCTTGCGCTCGGCAAGCTCGTCGTAATTTACGACGACAACGGCATCTCGATCGACGGCGCGACGAAAGGCTGGTTCGGCGACGACACGCCGCGGCGCTTTGAAGCGTACGGCTGGCAGGTGATCGCCCATGTCGACGGTCACGACGTCGACGCGGTCAGCGCCGCGATCGGGCGCGCCAGGGACGATCCGCGGCCATCGCTGATCTGCTGCAAAACCGTCATCGGAAAGGGCGCACCCAGCAAGGCCGGCACCGCCGACACCCACGGCGCGGCGCTCGGCGAGCGCGAGGTCGCGGCAACCCGCGACGCGCTCGGGTGGCACGAGCCGCCGTTCTCGATCCCGCCGCGGATCTACGCGGGCTGGAACGCAGCGCGCCGCGGCGCCGACGCCGAGGCGGCGTGGGCGAGCACGTTTGACGCCTATGCCCGCGCGCATCCTGCGCCCGCGGCCGAGTTCACGCGCCGGACCGGGGGCACGCTGCGCGACGGCTTCGCGGCGCTGGCCGACGCGTTCATCGCCGGCCAGGCGGAGAAGGCCGAGTCCGTCGCCACCCGCAAGGCATCGCAACAGGCGATCGAAGCGTACGCAGCCGTGTTGCCGGAGATGATCGGCGGCTCGGCCGACCTCACCGGGTCTGTCTTCACGAACTGGTCCGGATCCACCGTCGTCACCTCGGAGCACGCCGGCAACTACGTCAATTACGGCGTCCGCGAGTTCGCGATGGCTGCGATCGCGAATGGACTCGCGCTGCACGGCGGCTTCATCCCGTACGTCGGGACGTTCCTGACGTTCTCGGACTACATGCGCAATGCCGTGCGCATGGCGGCGCTGATGAAGCTGCGGACGCTGTTCGTGTTCACGCACGATTCGATCGGGCTCGGCGAGGATGGCCCGACGCACCAGTCGATCGAGCACGCCGCGAGCCTGCGGCTCGTCCCCGGGCTCGATGTCTGGCGTCCGTGCGACACCGTCGAGACCGCCGTCGCGTGGAAGCACGCGCTCATCCGCCGCGACGGCCCCTCCGCGCTGCTCTTCACGCGCCAGAACGTCGCGTTCGCGGGGGCGCGCGCGGCGTCCGACATCGAGCGCGGCGCGTATACGCTCGTGGATTTCGACGCGAAGGCGGCCGCACGGGCCGTCATCCTTGCCACCGGCTCGGAAGTGGCGCTCGCGCTCGGAGCGCGCGCGATCCTCGGCAACGAGGGCATCGCCGTGCGCGTCGTGTCGATGCCGTGCACGCAGCTGTTCGACCGCCAGGCACCGTCGTACCGCAAAGCGGTGCTTCCCCCGGGCGTGCCGCGCGTGGCCGTGGAGGCCGGCGTAACGGATGGCTGGCGCAAATACGTCGGTGCGGTCGACGACGGCCGGGCCGCGGTCATTGGACTCGACCGCTACGGAGAATCGGCACCGGCACCCGTCCTGTTCCGCCATTTCGGCTTTACGCCCGAGCACGTCGCGGATGCAGTCCGGCGCGTCGTGGCTGCGCCTGAACGATGACGATATCGATCCGACCGGCCAGGACGAGCGATGCGGACGCGATCGCGCGCATTCGGATCGCGTGCTGGCAGCTTGCATACCGAGGGCTGATTCCGGACGCCTACCTCGACGGCATGCAACACGACCGCAGCGTTGCGTTGTGGGACCGGGTGCTCGCCGCGACCGAAGGCAGCACGGCGCACGTGTTCGTCGCGGAAAAAATCGACGGCGAAGTCGTCGCCTTTGCCGCGGGCAACCTGCTCGATCCGCCCCGGCACGATCTCAATGCCGAACTGTCGGCCGTCTACGTACTGCGTGAATTCCAGCACGCGGGCATCGGTCGCCAACTCGTCGGCGCGGTGGCCGACGCTCAACGCGCGCACGGTGCCAACGGGCTGATCGTCTGGGTGATCGCAGGCAACAAGCCTGCTCGCGCGTTCTACGAAGCGCTCGGTGCGGACCTCATCGTCGAACAGCCGTTCGAATGGGACGGCATGAAACTCGTCGAGGCCGGCTACGGGTTCCGTGACCTGGACGCGCTCGTGCGCGCGGCGGCCGTGGTGCCGCCGCCCCGCGGTTCGGCCATCCACTGACCGCCATCCACTGACGCAACGGTTTCCGGTACCGCCGACACCTTTGCACCCCTTTAAATGACCATGCTTCAGGAGACGACATGACGATCAAGGTAGCGATCAACGGGTACGGACGCATCGGGCGCAACATCCTGCGCGCCCGCTACGAAGACAAGCGCAAGCACGACGTCGCCATCGTCGCCATCAACGATCTCGGGAGCGCGGCGACCAACGCCCACCTGACGCGGTATGACACGGCACATGGCAAATTTCCCGGGTCGGTCGACGTCGACGGCGACGCGATGGTCGTCGACGGCGACCGCATCCGCGTTTTTGCCGAACGCAACCCGGCGGCGCTGCCCTGGGGATCGCTCGGCGTCGACGTCGTGCTCGAATGCACGGGGCTCTTCACGACGAAGGAAAAGGCGGCCGCGCACCTGCAGGCGGGCGCACGGAAGGTGATCATCTCGGCGCCGGGCGGCAAGGACGTCGACGCGACGATCGTCTACGGCGTCAACCACCAGACGCTGAAGGCGTCCGACACCGTCATCTCGAACGCGTCGTGCACGACCAACTGCCTTGCCCCGCTCGTAAAGCCGCTGCACGACCACATCGGCGTGGTCAACGGGTTGATGACCACCGTCCACGCGTACACGAACGACCAGGTGCTGACGGACGTCTACCACGAGGACCTTCGCCGCGCGCGTTCAGCGACGATGAGCATGATTCCGACGAAGACGGGCGCGGCGGCCGCCGTCGGCCTCGTGCTTCCGGAACTCAACGGCAAGCTGGACGGCTACGCGATCCGCGTGCCGACGATCAATGTCTCGCTGGTGGATCTGACGTTCATCGCCGCGCGTGACACCGACGTCGAGGAAGTGAACGGCATCATGAAGGCCGCGTCCGAGACGGGACCGCTTTCAGGCGGCGTGCTCCGCTACAACACGGCGCCGCTCGTCTCGGTCGATTTCAACCACGACCCCGCGTCGTCGACGTTCGATTCGACGCTGACCAAGGTGTCGGGCCGGCTCGTGAAGGTGTCGAGCTGGTACGACAACGAGTGGGGATTCAGCAACCGCATGCTCGACGTCGCCGCCGCGTGGATGGCCGTCCGCTAACGCCGGTTTCCGATGTCGCCATCCGGTCGCTCGGGCTGGCGGACATCGAGCAGTTCCAGCGCATGACCGATCTCGTCATGCGGGAGCGCGCATACCTTGCCTATGTCGAGGGTTTCCCGATCGACGAAGCGGCGCAGTTCGTCGCGCGAAACGTGAAGCTCGGCAATCCGCAGTTCGCGGCCGTGGACGGCGAGCAGCTCGTGGGCTGGTGCGACATCCGCCGCGACACGATCCCCGTCTACGCGCATAGCGGTATGCTCGGCATGGGCCTGTTGCCCGACTACCGCGGCCGCGGCATCGGCGAGCGGCTCATCCATGCGACGATCGACGCGGCGCGCGACGCCGGATTCGAGCGCATCGAGCTCAGCGTCTATGCGAAAAACGTGCGTGCCGCGGCCCTGTACCGCCGCGTGGGTTTCGTGCTCGAAGGCACGCGCGTGCGCGGCAAGAAGCTCGACGACGACTACGACGACGTCCACATGATGGCGCTGCTGTTATGAACCCGACCGGCTTTCTCAGGCTGCAGGACGTCGACGTGCGCGGCAAGCGCGTGTTCATCCGCTCCGACCTCAACGTGCCGCAGGACGACGCCGGCGCGATCACCGACGACACGCGGATCCGCGCATCGATCCCTGCCGTTACGGATGCGCTGACGCGCGGGGGCGCCGTGATGGTGACGTCGCACCTCGGGCGCCCCGTCGAGGGTACGTTGACGGATGCCGACTCGCTCGCACCGGTCGCCGCGCGGATGAGCGAACTCATGGGTCGCAACATCCGTCTCGTCCGCGACTGGGTGGGCGGCGGCGACTGGCACAGCAACCTCGCCGCCGGGGACGTCGTGATGCTGGAGAACTGCCGCGTCAATCCGGGCGAGAAAAAGGACAGCGTCGAGCTCGCGCAGCAGATGGCGCATCTGTGCGACGTGTACTGCAACGACGCGTTCGGCACCGCCCACCGGCCCGAGGCGACCACGCACATGCTGGCGCGCTATGCGCCCGTGGCGTGCGCGGGGCCGTTGCTCGCGTCCGAGCTCGACGCGCTGGGGCGCGCGCTGGAACATCCGCGGCGTCCGGTCGTCGCGATCGTCGGCGGCGCCAAGGTGTCGACGAAACTCACGATCCTGCGCGCCCTCGCCGCCAAGGTCGATACGCTGATCGTCGGCGGCGGCATCGCCAACACATTCCTGCTCGCGGCGGGCCATCCGATCGGCCAATCGCTCGCCGAGCCGGGTCTCGTCGACGAAGCACGCTCGATCCTTGCCGAGTTCCCGGACCGGATTCCGCTGCCGCTTGACGTCGTGTGTGCGAAGCGGTTCACGGCGGATGCCGCGGGCGCCGTCAAGGCGATCGCCGACGTTGCCGACGACGACCTGATTCTCGACGTCGGGCCCGCGACCGTAAAGACACTCGAGGGGCTGCTCGCGTCTGCGGGGACGATCGTCTGGAACGGTCCCGTCGGCGTGTTCGAGTTCGACGCGTTCGCGACGGGGACGCGCGCCCTCGCGAACGCCATAGCAGCGTCCCCGGCCTTCTCGATCGCCGGCGGCGGCGACACGGTGGCGGCGATCGCGCGCTTCAACGTCGCCGACCGCATTTCGTACATTTCCACTGGCGGCGGCGCGTTTCTCGAGTTCCTCGAAGGCAAGCCGCTGCCCGCAGTCGCGGCGCTCGCCGAGCGCGCACGGTCGGACACGGGCCGCTGACGGCGCGAAACATTCCAACGATCGGCATAACGGGAACTCGCCCCCGCGCGCCCGATCCACCCCGCGAAAAGGCGCCTCACGACATGCCCCGTTCAACCAAGATCGTCGCCACGCTCGGCCCCGCCTGCAGCAGGCCGGATGTGCTGCGCCGCATGATCGCCGCCGGCGTCGACGTCGTCCGCCTCAATTTCTCGCACGGCACGGCAACCGATCACACCGAACTGGCATCGCTCGTTCGGGACGTGGCGCGCGCACTCGGCCGCGAGGTGGCGATCATGGCCGACCTCCAGGGCCCGAAGATCCGCATCGGGAAATTCGCGGAGGGCAAGGCCGAGCTGACGCCGGGCACGACGTTCGTGCTGGATGCCGAATGCGAGCTCGGCGACGCGACCCGCGTCGGGCTCGATTACCGGGAGCTCGTCCACGACGTGGGCCCGGGATCGGTATTGCTGCTGGGCGACGGGCTGATCAAGCTCGAGGTGGAGTCGGTCGACGGGCCGCGCGTCACGACGCGCGTTGTGCTGGGCGGCGTGCTGTCGAACAACAAGGGGATCAACCGGATGGGCGGCGGCCTTTCCGCGCCCGCGTTGACGACGAAGGACATGGACGACGTCAAGACGGCGGCGCAGCTGCAGGCCGACTACCTCGCCGTCTCGTTCCCGAAGAGCAAGGAAGACATGTACATGGCGCGGCAACTGCTGCGCGCGGCCGGCGAGCGCGCGATGCTGATCGCCAAGATCGAGCGCGCCGAGGCGATTCCCGCGCTCGAGGAAATCATCGACGCGTCGGACGGGATCATGGTGGCGCGCGGCGACCTGGCGGTCGAGGTGGGCAACGCGGCCGTGCCCGGCCTGCAGAAGCGCATGCTGCGCGCTGCGCGCGAGCGCAACAAGCTGACGATCACCGCGACGCAGATGATGGAATCGATGATCCACAACCCGGTACCCACGCGCGCCGAGGTGTCCGACGTCGCCAACGCAGTGCTCGACGGCACCGACGCCGTGATGCTGTCGGCCGAGACGGCGGCGGGCCGATTCCCGGTGGAGACCGTCGAGACGATGGCGCAGATCTGCGTCGAGGCAGAGAAGTCGGACCCGGTCCAGCTCGACCGCGACTTCATGAACAGGACCTTCACGCGGATCGATCAGTCGATCGCGATGGCGGCGCTGTTCACCGCCTATCACCTCCAGGTCAAGGCTATCGCGTCGCTGACCGATTCCGGCTCGACGGCGCTGTGGATGTCGCGGCACAACTGCGGCTGCCCGATATTCGCGCTCACGCCGAAGGTCGAGACCCAGCGGCGGATGTCGCTGCTGCGCAACGTGACGTCGCTGTTGCTCGAGCAGGGCACCGATCGCGACGAGGTGCTTCAAACCGCGGAGAACCTGCTGCTGCAGCAATCGCATGTACAACGTGGGGATCTGATCGTGCTGACCATCGGCGAGCCGATGGGGAAATCGGGCGGCACCAACACGATGAAGATCGTACGGGTCGGGGATCACAGGTCCTGACGCTTGCGCTCCAGGCGCGGCGCCCGCGTCCGCCCAGCGGACGTCGAGCACGCACCGCGCGCGGCGAACGCTCGAATTGTCGACGTCGGCACCGACGCCAATCCGGCCCCGCCGACGCCACTGCGGGCACTCGGTCTGTCGCCGCGGCGCATTGCGCGGGATTAACCAACCAGTTAATAATGCGTCGATGCGCAAAATGGCCTCCTCTGCCGGCTCGCCTCCCGGCCAGCGACGCGGCGCCGGCCGCGACAGCGAGCGCACGCAGGCGGCGATCCTGTCCGCCGCCACCGCGGAGTTCGCGAAGCACGGTTTCGGCGGTGCGCGGGTCGACCGCATTGCGGCACGCGCGAAGACCAACAAGCGAATGCTCTACTACTACTTCGGGCCGAAGGACGCGCTGTTCCTCGCCGTGCTCGAGAACACCTATGCAAGCATTCGCAACGCCGAAAAGCAGCTGTCGATGCTCGACGTCGCGCCCGCGGAAGGCATCCGCCGGCTGATCGCGTTCACGTGGGACTATTACGTCGAGCACCCTGAATTCCTCTCGCTGCTGAACAGCGAGAACCTGCACGGGGCGAAGCACCTGCGTCGTTCGCGACACGTTCTGGCGATGAACTCCCCACTGATCGACACCCTCGCGATCGTGCTCGAACGCGGCCGAAAGGACGGCCAGTTCCGCGACAGCGTCGACCCCCTCCAGCTTTACGTCTCGATCGCCGCGCTGTCGTATTTCTACCTCGGCAACAATCAGACGCTGTCGGCCGTGTTCGGACGGGACCTGTCGTCGCCGCGCTCGCATGCCGCGCGGCTCTCGCACACGGCGGACGTCATCCTGGGCTACCTGCGACCTGGCCGGGCGGCGCATGCGTCCGCAGTCGGGCCGCCAGCACGGACCGTCCGGAAGGCCCCGGATTGACTCCACGCGCGTGCGCCGCGATAATTAACCATCCGGTTACATGCGGGCGCGCGATGCACGCGGCCGCGTCGCCCCACGCCCATGGCACGAGCACACGAATCGATCGGACGACCGTGGTGGCAGCGCGCGCTGCTTTCCGCATGGCTGCGGCCGTTCCTGCTCGTCATCGTGCTGCTCGTCCTATGGGATCTCGCGATCCGCCTGTTTCGCATCCCGCCCTACCTGGTCCCCTCGCCCTGGTCGGTCGTGGAGCAGCTCGTGAACGAATGGCCGCGGCTCCTTCGCGAAAGCATTCCGACGACCTACGCGACGCTCGGGGGCTTCGCGCTGTCGATCGCGTTCGGAATTCCGATGGCGCTGTTGATCGCCTACTCGAGAACGATCGAAAGCTTTGTCTACCCGCTGCTGGTGTTTTCGCAGAGCGTGCCCAAGATCGCGATTGCGCCCTTGTTCGTCGTATGGTTCGGCTTCGGAATCATTCCAAAGGTCATCGCGGCCTTCATGCTCGGCTTCTTTCCGATCGTCGTCTCGACGGTGATGGGGTTCAAGTCGGTCGACCCCGAAATGCTCGACCTCGCGCGCTCGATGAAGGCGTCGCGGCTCGAAACGTTCATGCGCATCAGCCTCCCGCAGGCACTGCCGTCGATCTTCGCCGGGCTG
>JBDTNI010000027.1:0-10785 GCA_039933815.1 Betaproteobacteria bacterium | reverse complement strand
AGCGTCTCGCGCCACGTATCGAGCCGGAAGATCTGCTGCCCTTCGACGCGTCCGAGCTCGAGCCGGAAGCTGTTGCTGCCCATGTCGACGACCGCCAGCGTGGTATCGGCGACCGGCGGCTTGTTCGAAGTGGCCATGGAGGCGTTGAAACGAGCGTCAGGATTTCAGACGAGCGACGTGCCCGGACGCACGCGCGTGAACGATACCGGTACCGCGTCGACGTCGAGCCCGGAGGTCCCCATCCGCGCACGCGTGAACGCGCTCGACGTCAGAGCGCCGGCGTCGGGAAAATCGTCGCGAAAGTGGGCGCCTCGCGAATTCTCGCGCGCCTGCGCCGCACGCACGATGACACCGGACACGGCCACGAGATTCGACAGGTTCAGCCAGTCGTGCCACGCGAGATTGAAGACACGGTCGCGCGCCGCTGCCGGAAGCCGGTAACGCGCGAGCGTGTCGGCGAGCGCCGCAAGGTCGTCCGAGGCCCGCGCCAACCCGACCGCGTTGCGGACGATGCCGACGTCATCCCACATCGTCGTGAACAGCCGCTCGCGTATCGCCTCGAGTTCGCCGATCGGGGAGACGCCCGCAGCGCCGCCGTCGAACGGTTTCGTCGCACGCGCGACGCTTTCGGCGACCAGCGCCGGATCGGGTTCGCGCCGGGCAGCGCGACGACGGAGCGTCGCGGACATCGCGTCGCCTGCAATACCGCCGAACACGGTCGAGTTGGCGACTCCATTGCCGCCCAGCCGGTTGGCGCCGTGCACACCACCCGAATCCTCGCCCGCGACGAACAGCGCTTCGCATCCGGTCGTACAGTCGGTCGCGAATTCGACGCCGCCCATCATGTAGTGCGCGGTGGGCACCACTTCGACCCGGTCGCCGGCGAGATCGAATCCGCAGTCGGCGCAGCGCTCGACCATGCCCTTGAACTGACGTCGGACGTTATCAGGCCCGAGGTGCGCCATGCTGAGCCACACGCCGCCGTTGGGTGTCGTGCGGCCCGCGCGCATTTCGGCGTAGATCGCCCGCGACACGATGTCGCGCGTGGCGCGCTCGTCGCGCTCGTCGTAACGGTGCATGAACCGGTTGCCATTGCCGTCGAGCAAATGACCGCCGGCGCCGCGCAGCCCTTCCTCGAGCACGGTGCCCGTCATCCGCGTGTGCGCGCCGGCCAGAAGCCCGGTCGGATGGAACTGCACCATCTCCATGTCCCGCAGCGAAAGGCCTGCCCGCATCGCCATCGCGAGGCCGTCGCAGCTCTTGTCACCGGACGGTGTATGAAAACGATACATCGTCGGCCCGCCGCCGGTCGCGAGCAGCACGGCGCGCGCCTGGACGAACAGTGGAGCGCCGGTGCGGATGTCGACCATCGTGACACCCGCGAGGCCGCCGTCCGGCGCGGTCACGAAGTCGAGTGCACGATGCTCCTCCAGCCGGCGGATGCCCCGCGCCCATACCTGCTCCGCAAGCCGGCTGATGATCTCGATGCCGGTCAGGTCGCCCTTGTGGACGGTACGGTCGAATGTCTGGCCCGCGAACGCCTTCTGGTGAATCGTGCCGTCCGGATTGCGATCGAAGAAGCAGCCGAGCTCGTTTTCGAGCTCCCGAATGCGTTCGACGGCGCCGGCGCACAGCGCCCACGCGAGGTCCTGGTCGGACAGCCACTTGCCGCCCTCGATCGTGTCCATGAAATGCCGTTCGACCGAGTCGCCGTCGGCGAGCGCGACGTTGTAGCCGCCCTGAACCATCCGCGTGCATCCGCACTTCCCGAGCAGGCCCTTGACGGCGATCGTGATGTCGAGCGACGGATCGGCGCGATGCGCGTGCAGCGCGGCGAACAGACCGGCGCCGCCAGCGCCGAGAATCAGGATGTCGGTCGCAAGGCGCGCTACACTCATCGCGGACGTTGCTTCCCGTCGATGCACGTATCGAGCGCTATCACGCGCCGCTGCGGTCCGCTGCCCACGGCGATTCGCGACGGAGCGATGCGAGTCACGGGACCCGCCAGCGGGCGATCGAGCGGGCAGCGGCCGACTTCCGTCAGCGCGCCGCCCGCATAGCCGACGAGCCGCAGCGAACGGCGCGCGGCGTCCGGCACCAGAAGCCGCACGTGGCCGTCAACCTCCGCCGGCAGCGACAGACGAAGTTCCGAAGAGCCGTAGACGTGATTGGAAAACCCGTCGAGCGCAGCGATCTCGACGAGCCTGCGACCGTCCACGTGATAGAGGCGCAGCGTGCCGCCGATGTGCGGCGTCGTGACGGCGGCGATTTCGATCCGCCCGTCGCCGTCGAGATCCGCAACGCCGACGGGGTTCAGCCATCGGTTGGCACGACCGGTCGGCTGCGACTGCGCAACGATCGCCAGGCGTCCCTGCTCGATCCCGACCAGCGCCAGTCGCGACCCGAGATCGCGCTGGCTGACGATGACGAGCCAGAGATCGGGTTGCGACGGCCCCATGCGCACGCGCCGCGGCGCGACGTCCTCGAACACCTCGTCGTCGGGCAGGTCCAGCACGAGCGTCCGACCGTCGCCGGTGGGCGCGGCGAGCGCAGCATACTCGTGCGGACGCCCCGGCGCGAAGTGGCCATAGCGCTCGACCGGGCGCGCGTATCGCGCGTCCGGTGCGCGGGCGGCGACCGGAGTCGCCGTGATGGCCGTGATGGCGAACAGCGCCGCGAGCGTCAGCTGCGCGCGACATGACCAAAGACACGCCGCGACGCGGTCCATCTCAGCGCGCGGTCGTCTCGGCGGCGAGCGCGGCAAGCGCCCGCGTGACGGGCGGGACGGCGGCATAGTCGTCGACGCGCGAAAACATCTTGAGTTCGCGCCGCTCCGCCGCCGCGGCCCATCGATCCAGCGTCTCCTTGACACCGTAAGGGCTCTTGACGGCAGTCACGCCCTCCGCCGCGTGCGCGGGAATGGCAAGCACCAGCCACGCAGCGGCGACGACGGAACACCAGTATCGCTTCATCGAATGTCCTGGTCGGGTGCACCGGGTGAACACGCGCCGCAACGACGGCACGCGGTCAACGCGACGCGGGTCCGCCGACGTCGAGCGCCGCGAGCGCGGCGGCACGACGGTCCCGCGCCTTGCGATCGACGGCGTCGTACAAGTTGCCGCCGTGGCTGTCCATCGCCACCAGCAGCGGACCGAAATCGCGGATTCGAAACTGCCACAGACTCTCGGGATTGAGGTCGTCGAGGTCGACGTCCTCGATCGCCTCGATCCACGTCGTCTCGAGCGCCGCGGCACCACCGACGATCGCGAGGTACGCGCCGCCGAGTTCCGTGAACGACGCCAGCGACTGCGCACCGAGACCGCCCTTGCCCACGATGACGCGAACCCCGAGATCCCGCATCAGCGGCGCCGTGAAGCGCTCCATCCGCATCGAGGTCGTCGTGCCGATGCAGAGCGGCTCATACCCCGCGGGACTCGCGTCGGACCGTGCGACCTTGCGGACGTTGGGCGCCGTGTGGATCACCGCGTGCCCGCGCAAATCCAAACGCGTCGTGCGCTGCCGGTCGAACATCGCGATCTGCGTCGCATCGCGGATACCGAACAAGCGGCGCTGCAGCGTCACCGTGTCGTTGATCCGAAGGCGGCGGATCGTCTCGGCGTCGACCGGCATCGCGAGTTGGTGATGCATCAGGATTGATCCACGGAACCCATGCCCATCAATAGCCGTACGCGACACCGGACTCCGTGAAGGTGGCGCTGGCGCGCCGCGCGGAGTGGCACTGCATGTTGACCGCCACCGGATTCATCGTGATGTGCGTGGCGGCGACCTCGACGTGTACGGCGAACGCTGTCGCATCGCCGCCCAGTCCCTGCGGCCCGACGCCGAGCATGTTCACGGCTGCCGTCAGTTCGTGCTCGAGCGCCGCGCCGTCCGCGTCCGCGCAAGGCGTTCCGAGCGGACGCGTCGCCGCCCGCTTGGCGAGGTGCACGCACACGTCCGACGTGCCGCCGACGCCGACGCCGACGATCGTCGGCGGGCACGTCTTGCCGCCGGCATCGAGCACGCAATCGATGACGAACGTCTTGATCGCATCGATGCCGTCCGCGGGAATCGCCATCTTCAGCCAGGAGTTGTTTTCCGATCCCGATCCCTTGGGGATCATCTCGATGCGCAGACCGTCGAAGCCGTCGTCGAAATCGACGTGGATGACCGGTACGCCGGGGCCGCACGACGTGTGTTCGTTGTGGCGCGTCAGCGGATGCACGACGGACGATCGCAGCGGATGTTCGCGCGTCGCGCGCTCGCAACCGCGCCGAATTGCCGCTTTCAGCGCGTTGCCGTCGACGACGACGTCGCGGCCGATGACGACGTTGTAGATCGGGATGCCGGTGTCCTGGCACAGCAGATTGTCGGTCTGCTCGGCTACGGCGATGTTGCGCACCATCACGCCCAGCACCGACCGCGCCGTCGCGTCCGTCTCGCGCGCCGACAGCGCGTCGAAACCGCGCTTGATGTCGGGCGGAAGCATCTTCAGCGCGCGAACATACAGTGTTTTGGCGGTTTCCTCGACGCGCGCCGGATCGATTCGCAGGGTCATTTTGCCTATCTCGTCAGGCCGACATCGCGAACAGAAGCGTGCACGCCAGCGCCGCGGCCACGGCCACCGCAATCGCCGTCTTCTGCCAGTCGGCCCGCCAGCCGACGAACTCGACCAGCAGCAATCGTACGCCTCCCGCGAAATGCGCCGCCAGCGCCAGCACGAGCAGTGACTCGGCAAGCCGGACCGCGGGCTGATGCGTCCATGCCAGGAACGCGTCGAAGGACGCCGGACGCGCCAGCGCCTGCGACAGCGTGACGAAGTGCAGCGGCAGAAACAGCGCCAGCGCAACGCCGGACACGCGGTGCACGACGAACGCCCAGTACGCCGGGTGGGTTCGCGCACGCGCGTCGTTGCGGCGCGACTTTCCGCGTACTCCCCGGGGCTCCGCCAGCGGTGCGGCGGGCGCTTTCGGAAGCATCAACCGGCCAGCGTCCGCACGGCGAACAGGCCCATGCCGAGCACGAGGAGCCCGAACGCCACGGCGAGCACGTTCACCCCGCGGCCGCGCAGGCCGAGCCATTCGTCGGCCACGTTGCGCAATCCGAGCGGTGCATGGATCGCGACCGCCACGACGAACAGCAGGTAGAACGCCGGCCATACGGCGTTGCCACGGACGCGGGCGACGATCGCGGCGGACGACAGGCCGTGGCGCACCGCGTAGATGATCGTCGCGAGGTGCACGACGACACAGAGCGCGAGTGCCGCCGCGCTGGCTCGCTGCAGCACGAAGCGCCACGCCGCCGCGCGGGCCGACGGCACCGCGGGGCCGCGGCGGGGCACCGAATCGGCCTCTCGGGGGGAAACCGTCACAGGCGACCCTTGACGACCGCGAGGGCCACCAGCCGTTTCAGGCCCGCAATCGCGGCGGTGGGCGCGAGCTGCTTGGGACAGCGCTCGGTACACGACTGGTGCGTGTGACACGACAGGCACCCCGCGTCGCCGGCCACCGCCTGCAGTCGCGCATCGCCGCCGCCGTCCCGGACGTCGTTCACCAGCGTCCACGCACGATTCAGCGCAGCCGGGCCGAGATAATCCGGCCTCCAGCCGACGACGTCGCACGACGAATAGCAGACCGCACAGCCGATGCATTCAATCGTCGCGTCGATCGCGCGGCGCTGCGGCGACAGCGGCGCCACGCGCGCGAAATCGTCGTGTCGCGTCGCCGTCGGCATGAACGCGCCGCGGGCCGCCGCCCATTTGTCGAAGAACGGCGCCATGTCGACGACGAGATCGCGGATGATCGGCAGGTGATTGAGCGGGGCGACTTCGAGCGTGCCGGCAGTCGTGACCGCATCGACGTGCGTGCGGCACGTCCACCGCGCCTTGCCGTTGACCGTCATCGCGCACGATCCGCACATGCCGACGCGGCACGCATAGCGGTACGCGAGCGTCGGATCGATGTGACGCTGCACGTGCGAAACGACGTCGAGCACCGTCTGCGACGCGTGCCGCGGCACGTCGTAGAGCTCGAAGCGGCCGTCGGCGCCGCCGCGCCAGATGCGCACGGGAAACGACGAAGGCGCAGCAGGCGTCACGTGCCGCAGCGGCATGCGCACATGTAGCAGGTGCTGAACTCGACGCGACGCGTCGCCGGCACCTTCGCCTGCGGCAGTGCCCGGTCTTCAGCGGGAATGGGCATCGGTTCCTGGCGGAATCAAAGATTGATCAGCTTCAGCCGCTGGACCTTGCCCGACGGACCTTTCGGGAGCTGGTCGACAACGCGAAGGTAGCGCGGCGACTTGTAACGGCCGAGTGTGCGAAGGCAGTGCGCGCGAAGATCGTCTTCCGTACATGAAGCACCCGGCTTGACGACGACGCACGCGAGGATTTCCTGTCCGTACGCCGGGTCGGGCACGCCGACCGCGGCGGCTTCGAGTACCGCCGGATGCGCGAGCAGCGCCTCGTCGATTTCGCGCGGCGCGATGTTCTCCCCGCCCTTGATGATCAACTCCTTCAGACGCCCTGTGATGAAGTAATAGCCGTCGCTGTCGCGGTAGCCGAGATCGCCCGTCGCCAGCCAGCCACCGGCACGTATGGCCGCGGCCGTCGCGTCGGGCGCCCGGTAGTAGCCGAGCATCACGTTGTCGCCTTTCAGTTCGATCTCGCCGCGCGCGCCATCGCCGAGGGGAGCGCCGTCCCGATCGACGACGCGCGCAACCACGCCGAGCGGGCGGCCCGGCGAACCGTAGCGGCGAGTGCCGACGTCGAGCGGATTGGTGAACGCGACGGACGCGCATTCGGTCAGCCCCATCGCCTCGATCACGGAGATGCCGAATCGCGACTCGAACGCGCGGTGTTGTTCCGGCGGCAACGGCGCCGAGGCCGAACGGCCGAAGCGGATGTCGCGGCAGGCAGCAGCCTCTTCGGCGGTGAGCGGGGCGCCGTTCAGCAGGTAGGCGATGATCGTCGGCACCATGTTGAGCCACGTGGGCCGCCACGCGGCCACGAGCGGCCACCACTGCGAGACGCTGAAACGACGCGGCATCACGATGCTGCCACCCGATACCAACGGCGCGACCGTCGCGATGCACTGGCCGTTGATGTGGTACAGCGGCAGTGACGACAGCACCCGATCGGCCGGCGCCAATGCCAGCGATTGTGCGACTGCGCGACCGGCCGACAGCATGTTCGCGTGCGACAGCAGCGCGCCCTTCGGCGTGCCCGTCGTGCCCGACGTGTACATCAGCATCGCCGGATCGTCCGCAGCCCGCTGCCCGCGGCACTCGCGGTCGACCGGCGCGAGATCGAGACCGTCGGCATCGACGACGCAAATGTCGAACGACCCGCCCGCCGCGCGCCGGATGGCCTCGAGCCGCACGGCGTTCGCCTCCGACGCGAACACCAGCCCCGAGCCGGAATGGGTGAGCGTATGTGCGAGCTGGGCATCCTGCGCGAGCAGGTTGATCGGCGACACGACGTAGCCGCCGTACATTGCGCCGAGAAACACGCCGGCGGCGCTTGCACCGTTGTCGAGCATGAACGATACCGTCGCACCCGGCGCCATGCCCCGCGACTCGAGCAGGCAACCGAATGCATTGCAGTTCGCCTGCAATGTCGCGTAGTCGGTGACGATCCCCGGTTCCGGCGCGATCAGGAATGGCGCTCGCGGCTGCGATCGCGCATGGTCGTCGATGACGTCCCGAAAGGTCGCGCGCGGCGCGTCAGCGGCGATCATCGGGGGCCCGACACTGACCGGGCACCGGGCACCGACTCACGCACCGTGCCGCGCGCGATAGCCACCGAACAGTTCGTCCTCGGTCGGCTCGCGGACCCGCTCGGGCGGAAGCGACCGGACCACGCGCGTGATGTTCAGGAAGTTGCGGTAGCCGAGGTTGTCCGAAATGCTGTTGCCGCCCCACGTGCCGCAGCCCATCGAAAGCGAGAACGGCAGCGCGTTGTCGAAGCTGCCGCCGGTGGCGAAGCAATGCGCCTGATTGACGATCACGCGGCACACCGGCAGCGACAGCCCGAGCTCGTTCGCCCGCGCCGGCAGCGCAGTGTGAATACCTACCGAATGTCCGGCCCCCTGATGGCGAAGCAGCGCGTCGGCACGCGCACGCGCAGCGGCGTACGTGGGCTCGCGATAGAATGCAAGCACCGGTGACAGTTTTTCTCGCGAGAACGGATGTCCGGCGCCCACGCCGGTCTCGCGCACGATCAGGAACTTCGCCGATCGCAGCGCGTCGCGCGCAAGTCCCGCATGCCTCGCAATCGTCGGCGCGTCCTGCGCAACGAATGCCTGGTTGAGCTTCCCCGCCGGAAACATCGCTTGCTCCAGCGCCTCGGTTTCCCCGGCGTCCAGGCTCACGCCACCCTCGCGCGCGAGTGCCGTCAGCAGGCCCTCGGCGATTGCCTCGACGGCGATGACGCTGTTCTCCGACGAGCAGCTGGTCGCATTGTCGAACGTCTTCGAGCGCGCGATCTTCGCCGCGGCGTCGTCGACGTCGGCGGTCTCGTCGACAATGACGGCGACGTTGCCCACCCCGACGCCGATGGCAGGCGTCCCGCTCTCGTAGGCCGCACGGACGTTGGTTGACGAGCCCGTGGCGACAACGAGATCCGCCTGGCGCATCAGCTCGAACGTGTTGTCGCGCGTCACCGGCGCGGGCAGCTGCTGCACGAGATCGCGCGGCGCCCCGATGCGGTCGAGCTCGGCGTGGATGAATTCCAGCAAGAGGGTCAGCGTCGACTGGCCCTTTGGCGACGGCGCGAGGACGATCGCGTTCCGGCCCTTCAGCGCGTTGATCACGTTGTTCGCGGGTGTCGCCGCGGGGTTGGTCGACGGCGTGATCGCTGCGACGACGCCGACCGGCCGCGCGATCTCGACGATGCCGCGCGCCGGATCGTCGGCGATGACGCCGACCGAACGCGCCCCTTCGAGGTCACGGAGCAGCCCCATGGTCTTGCGACGGTTCTTCGCGACCTTGTCGGCAACGTTACCGAGTCCGGTGTCGCGGACGGCGCATTCGGCAAGCGCGCGGTTGCGCGACGGTTCGACGATCGCCCAGCCGGCCGCCGTCGCCGCGTCGTCGGCGTGCTGCTGCGTCCAGCCGTCGGCGATCAATTGCGCGGCGCGGGCGCGCGCCACGACCGCAGCGACAATGCTGCGCGCGTCAGGCGCATCCGGCCGTGACGAATCCATTCATCGATTCTACCGAATACTCAAGGTGCCGCCGTCGACTTGTACTTCGCGAGGTGGCGAACCGGCAGCGACAGCGCGTCACGACGAAACGGGTCGCCGAGCTCGCGGGTGACCATCATTTCGAGCACCGTCGTCTTGCCGTCGCGCTGTGCCGCCGTCGCCGCACGCAGCGCCGGCCCGACCTCGGAAAGCTTGTCGACGCGCAGGCCCTCCGCCCCCATCGCCTTCGCGACTTCCGCCCACGACGGCTGGCGATCGAGATTCACGCCGATGAAACGGTTCTGATAGAAATCGACGTGGTTCTTCTTCTCGGCGCCCCACTGGCCGTTATTGAACACGACGGCCGTGACGGGGATGGACTCGCGCACGCAGGTCTGCAGTTCTCCGAAGCTCATGCCCCACGCGCCGTCGCCGACGTACGCGACTGCGGGACGGTCCATCGCGGCGACCTTGGCACCGACGATCGTCGGGAACGCATAGCCGCAATTGCCGAAGCTCATCGCCGCAAACATCGACCGCGGGCGCTCGAAGCGCAGGTAGCTGTTCGACACCGAGCAGATGTTGCCGATGTCCGTGGATACCATCGCCGCGTCGGGCATCGCGCGTTCGAGCTCGCGCAGCATCTGCCGCGGATGCATCTGCGCCGAGTCGCCACTGACCTCGACGGACCAGCGGTCCTTCTCCTGCGTCCATTCGTCGAGTTCCTGCTCCCAAGCGGCCTTTTCGTCGCGCACCCGGCCCAGGCGCTCATCGCGGTTCGCGGCCGACGCCAGCGACTGCCCGGCGAGCCGCGACACCAGTGCGCGTGCCGCGGCTCCCGCGTCGCCACAGATGCCCACCGAAACAGGCTTCACGAGTCCCAGCATCCGCGGGTCGGCGTCGATCTGGATGATCTGCGCGTCCTTCGGCCAGTACTCGAGACCATGCTGCGGCAGCGTGCCAAAGGGACCGAGGCGCGTCCCCAGCGCGAGCACCACATCGGCCCTGGCGATCAGCTTCATGGCCGCCTTCGAGCCCTGGTAGCCGAGCGGTCCGCACCACAGCGGATGGCGCGACGGGAAGGCGTCGTTGTGCAGATAGCTGACGCACACGGGCGCCTGCAGCAGCTCGGCGAGCGCGACGGCATCGGCTTGCGACGCGCCCATGACGATACCGCCGCCGGCGAGGATCACCGGGAACTTCGCCTGCGCGAGCAGCGCCGCCGCCTTGTCCAGACTGGCCTCGCCGCCGGCACCCCGCTCGATGGCAAGGGGCCGCGGAATTTCGCACTCGATGTCACCGTAGAAAAAGTCGCGCGGAATGTTGAGCTGCGTCGGCCCCATTTCCAGCATCGCGCGGTCGAACGCGCGGCCGGTGAGTTCGGCCATTCGCGCACGATTGTTCACGTGGGCCTGGTACTTGGTGATCCGCGAGAATATCGGCAGCTGGTCGGTCTCCTGAAAACCGCCGAGGCCGAGGGTCATCGAACCGGTCTCGGGCGTCACGACCACGACCGGCGAGTGCGCCCAGAAGGCGGCGGCCGTCGACGTGACGAAGTTGGTGATGCCCGGCCCGTTCTGCGCTATGCACACGCCATGGCGAC
>JBDTNI010000026.1:0-10849 GCA_039933815.1 Betaproteobacteria bacterium | reverse complement strand
GCACCTGGTCGAGCTTGGCCGACGTGATGACCGACAGCGGGTTCTCCTGCCCGTCGACCGTACCCTGCTGCAGCGCGGTGAACACTTCGGTGAACGCCATCGGCGTCGGGATGATGCCGAACGCCCGGTACGCCTGAATGTGCACGGGGTTTTCCATCGTCCGCATCTTCAGGCCCTTGAGATCTTCCGGCGTCGTCACCGGGTGCCGGCTGTTCGTCATGTTGCGAAACCCGTTCTCGCCCCACGCCAGTGCGTGAATGCCTTTCGGCTCGAATTTCTGCAGCATCTGCTGGCCGATCGGCCCGTCGAGCACGGCGCGTGCGTGCGCGTAATCGCGGAACAGGAACGGGATGTCGAGGATCGCGAGGTCAGGCACGAAGTTGGGCACCGGGCCGGTCGATGTCATCGTGAGGTCAAGCGTGCCGAGTTGCAGCGCTTCGATCGAATCGCGCTCGGCTCCAAGCGCGCCCGAGTAGAAATTCTGGATCTGATAGCGGCCGTTCGTGCGCTTCGCCACTTCGCTCGCGAACGTGTCGATCGCCACGCCGTAATGCGAATTCTGCGCGATCGAGATGTTCATCCGGAGCGTCGTCTGCGCCGCGACGGGTGCGCAGGCGAGTGCGAGGATCGAGGCGGCGAGTGGCAGCCAGGATCGGAATTGGATCATCGTCGGACCTCCGGGGCGTGATGGCGGCAGGCACCGGGAGCGGTGCGTGCCGGCGAAGCGCGGCGATTCTAGCAGCAGTCCCGCGAGCCCGAGACACCTTTGTGGAATAATCGGTCGGCAGCGCCCGGCGGTCGGCCGGAGCCTGCCAACGATGCTCGATCCCGCCTTCACGTCGGCGCTTGCCGAAGTCCTTCCGCCATCCTCGCTGCTGACGGCCGCCGAGGATACGCGTCCCTACGAATGCGATGGGCTGACGCTCTTCAGGCAGCAGCCCGGCGCCGTCCTGCTGCCGGACGACGAGTCGCAGGTGGTCGAGATCCTTCGACGGTGCCATGCGGCCGGCGTGCCGGTCGTCGCACGCGGCGCGGGGACGAGCCTGTCGGGCGGCGCACTGCCGGTGGTCGACGGCGTCGTGCTGTCGCTCGCCAAGTTCCGTCGCATCGTTGCCATCGATGCCGACGCGCGTACCGCCGTCGTGGGGCCCGGCGTTCGAAACCTCGCGATTTCCGAAGCCGCTGCTGCACACGGGCTATTCTACGCGCCCGATCCGTCGTCGCAGATCGCGTGCTCGATCGGCGGCAACGTTGCCGAGAATGCCGGCGGCGTGCATTGCCTCAAGTACGGGCTGACGGTGCACAACGTGCGCAAGGTTCGCGTCGTGCTGATCGACGGCGACATCGTCGAGTTTGGCGGCGAGTCGCTCGACAGCTCCGGCTACGACCTGCTTGCGCTCATCACCGGAAGCGAAGGACTGCTTGGGGTCATCACGCAGATCACCGTCAAGCTGCTGCCCCGACCGCCGTTTGCGCAAGTCGCGCTGGCCGCTTTCGGCGATATCGAAAAGGCGGGCGCCGCCGTGGGCGCCATCATCGCGGCCGGCATCGTCCCGAGCGGTCTCGAGATGATGGACCAGCAGGCGACGCGTGCCGTCGAGCAATTCGTTCACGCCGACTACCCGCTCGACGCCGCCGCGGTGCTCCTCGTCGAGTCGGACGGCACGCCGGTCGAAGTCGCCGCAGAAATGGCGGAGATCAACGACGTGCTGAACGCGAGCGGCGCCACTGAAATCCGCGTGTCGCGCGACGAGGCTCAGCGCATTCTTTACTGGTCCGGCCGCAAGGCGGCGTTCCCGGCGGTGGGCCGTATCTCGCCCGATTACTACTGCATCGACGGCACGATTCCGCGCGGCGCGCTTTCGCGCGTGCTACGGCAGATCGAAACGTGGTCGGCGGAGTTCGGACTTCGGTGCGCGAACGTCTTTCACGCCGGCGACGGCAACCTCCACCCGCTGATCCTGTTCGACGCGAACCGGCCTGGCGACCAGGCGCGCACCATCGAGTTCGGCGATCGCATCCTGCAATTGTGCATCGATGTCGGTGGCACGATCACCGGCGAGCACGGCGTTGGGATCGAGAAGATCGGCGGCATGTGCGCGCAGTTCCCGACGCCGGTGCTCGAACGCTTCCTCGGCATCAAGGCCGCGTTCGATCCCGACGGCCTGCTGAACCCGGGCAAGGGCGTGCCGACGCTTGCGCGCTGTGCGGAGTTCGGGCGCATGCACGTCCACCACGGGCAGTTGCCGCACCCGGACCTGCCGCGTTTCTGAATCGAGGCCATGATGAACGATGCCACCGGCGTACGAACGCGGCCGGCTCTCGCAGATGTCGCCGCACTGACCGAGCGATTGCGGGACGCTTACGGCGATCGCGCGACGACGACACACGCGATCCGCGAGCAGCACTCGCACGGCGAGGGTCTCGCCGATGCCGCGCTGCCGGACATCGTCGTGTTCCCGGAGGACAACGACGAGGTCTCGGCGATCGTGCGAAGCTGCCATGCCGCGCGTATTCCGGTAATTGCGTTCGGCGTCGGCACGTCGCTCGAAGGTCACGTCGCTGCACTGTACGGCGGCGTATGCGTCGACCTGTCCCGGATGAACCGCGTGCTGCAGGTCAACGATGCCGATCTCGACTGCCGCGTGCAGGCCGGCGTCACCCGCGAACAGCTCAACGCGGAACTCAAAGGAACAGGGCTGTTCTTCCCGATCGACCCGGGTGCCGACGCTACGATCGGCGGCATGGCGGCGACGCGCGCCTCCGGAACCAACGCCGTCCGCTATGGAACGATGCGCGAGAATGTGCTGGGACTGACCGTCGTCACCGCGGACGGCCGCGTGATCCGCACGGGAAGCCGCGCGCGCAAGTCGAGCGCCGGCTATGACCTCACGCGGCTCTTCGTGGGCTCCGAGGGTACGCTCGGCCTCATTACCGAGATTCAGCTGCGGCTCTACGGGATACCCGAGTCCATCTCCGCGGCCGTCTGCCAGTTCGACAGTCTGAAGCACGCGGTGGACACGGTGATCGTCGCGATGCAGCTCGGCATTCCGGTCGCGCGCATCGAGCTGCTCGACGACGTGCAGATGGACGCCTGCATCCGCTACTCGCAGCTGACCGAATTTGCCGTTAAACCGACGCTGTTCTTCGAGTTCCACGGAACCGAAGCGGCGGTCCGCGAACAAGCCGAGATGATCGAGGCGATCACCGCCGAACATGGCGGCAGCGCGTTCCGGTGGGCCACCAACCCGGAGGACCGCTCGCGGCTGTGGAAGGCACGGCACAACGCGTACTACGCGGCGATGGCGCTCGCGCCGGGGCGGCAAGGGTTCGCGACCGACGCGTGCGTGCCGATCTCGCGGCTGACCGAGTGTGTGATGGAAACCAGGGACGACGTCGCGGCGACCGGACTGATCGCACCGATCGTCGGTCACGTCGGCGACGGGAATTTCCACCTGGTCGTGCTGTTCGATCCGGCGAGCGCCGACGAGCGCGCGCGCGCCGAAGCACTGGCGGCACGGGTCAGCCGGCGCGCGATCGCGATGGGCGGCACGTGCACGGGCGAGCACGGCATCGGCATGCACAAGCTCGACGCGCTTCGCGAGGAACACGGCGATGCCGTCGCGCTGATGCAGACGATCAAGCGCGCGCTCGACCCTCTCGACATCCTCAACCCCGGCAAGACGGTGCCGCTTCGATAACGTCCATGTTCAAGCTCTACGTCGGCAACAAGAACTACTCGTCGTGGTCGCTTCGCGGGTGGCTCGTCGCGAAGCTTTCGGGCGAACCCTTCGACGAGGTGCTGGTTCCGCTGGCGGGCGTGGCGCCGAACCCGGCGAACCTCGCGTTCTCGCCGTCGGGACTTGTTCCCTGCCTGCACGACGGGGATGTCATCGTCTGGGATTCGATCGCGATCGCCGGCCATCTCGCGGAGCGCCATCCGCAGATGTGGCCCGACGACCCGGCGGCGCGCGCGTGGGCCCGCGCGATCAGTGCCGAGATGCATTCGGGCTTCGCGACGCTTCGCAGCGAGATGGCGATGTGCATCCGGGAGCGCGTCGACGTTCGCCCGTGGTCGAAGGTGCTCGACGCCGACATCACGCGGGTGACCCGGATCTTCGACGAGTCGCGACGCCGGTTCGGTGCGGGCGGCAAGTTCCTGTGCGGACGCCTGTCCATTGCCGATTGCTTCTTCGGACCGGTCGCGTTCCGTTTTCGCACCTACGGCGTCGATCTGCAGGGCGTCACGCGCGCCTATGTCGATGCGTTGCTCGCGCATCCGTTCATGCAGGAATGGGAAACGGCCGCCTTGGCGGAGACGGCGACTCTCGCCGCCGACGAGCCGCGCGTCCTGTATCGCGAGACGATTGCGGCCAACGAGCGGCCGGTCGCGCCGCCGTCGTGACAGTGGCGTCCGAGGCGCCGGCGGTGGCGGAGATCCGGCAACGCATCCGCGCCGCGGCCGCCGACGCGCGGCCCCTGTGCATCCGCGGCGCCGGCACGAAAGACTTCTACGGACAGTCCAGCGTTGGCGAGCCGCTCGACGTCACGCCGATGCGGGGCATCGTCGCGTACGCGCCCGGCGAACTCGTGATCACCGCCCGCGCGGGAACACCGCTCGTCGAACTCGACGACGCCCTCACCGCGCACAACCAGATGCTTGCGTTCGAGCCGCCGCGGCACGGTGTCGGAGCGACGCTCGGCGGTGTCGTGGCGACGGGGTTCTCCGGCCCGCGGCGCGCACAGGCCGGCGCCGTGCGTGACTTTGTCCTCGGTGTGCGGATCATCGACGGTGCCGGCGAGGCGCTGGGTTTCGGCGGCCAGGTCATCAAGAACGTCGCCGGCTTCGACGTGTCGCGTCTGATGGTCGGCGCGCTCGGCACGCTCGGCGTGCTGACGGAGATCTCGTTGAAGACGCTGCCGCGGCCGCGCGCGGAAGCCACGCGGGTGGTTGACTGCGGCGGTGCCGACGCGTTGCGGCTCGTCAACGCATGGGGCGGCAAGCCGCTGCCGGTTTCCGCGACCTGCCACCTGCGCGACCGGTTGTGGGTCCGGCTGTCGGGCGCCCCGGCGGCGATCGCCAGCGCGATTCCAGTCATCGGCGGCGCGGAAGCGGACGGCGACGCGTTCTGGCGCTCGGTGCGGGATCATACGCATCCGGCCTTCGCTCGCAGCAATGACGACGAAGCGCTGTGGCGTCTGTCGGTTCGCTCGACGGCACCGTGGACGGATTTCGGCGATGGGCAAGTCGTCGAGTGGGGCGGCGCGCTGCGCTGGGTTGCGACGCGCGGGCCTTCCGTGCCGGCTACCTTGCGCACCTGGGCTCCTCAGCACGGCGGTCACGCGACGCTGTACCGCGGCCCCGACAAGGCCGTCGGTGCGTTCCAGCCGCTGCCACCCGCGACGCTTGGATTGCACCGGCGGCTCAAGGACGTGTTCGATCCGAAACGCGTGCTGAACCGCGGCCGCCTGTTCGACGCGTTCTGATGGAAACGAAACTGCTCGCTTCCGTGCTTGACACCGCCGAAGGTCGCGAAGCCGACGCGATCCTCCGGGCATGCGTGCACTGCGGCTTTTGCACTGCGACGTGTCCGACCTACCAGCTGCTGAACGACGAGCTCGACGGTCCGCGCGGACGCATCTACCTGATCAAGCAGGCACTGGAAGGTGGGGACGTCACGCAAAAGACGCAGCTGCATCTCGATCGCTGCCTGACCTGCCGCAGTTGCGAGACGACCTGTCCGTCAGGCGTCAAATACGGCCGGCTCGTCGACATCGGCCGCAAGTTCGTCGACGATCGCGTCGGACGCGCGCCGGTCGAGGCGGCGAAGCGCTCGGCGCTGCGTCGTGGCCTGTTGTCGAAGCCGCTGTTCAGCGCGGCGCTGACCCTTGGGCGGCTCGCGAAGCCGCTGCTGCCCCGCGCGGTGGCGGCTGCTATTCCCGCCAGCCGCCCGGCGGGGACGTGGCCGGCCCCGCTTCACGATCGTCGTGTCGTCATCGCGACCGGCTGCGTCCAGCCCCGGCTCGCGCCGAACATCGATGCGGCCACGGCGCGCGTGCTGGACCGCGCAGCCATTTCCGCCATCGCCGTGGCGGGCGGTGGATGCTGCGGCGCGCTTCCGTACCACCTGTCCGAGCACGACGAAGCGCGTGCGCTGGCGCGCCGCAACATCGACGCCTGGTGGCCGCACGTCGAGCGCGGGGCGGAAGCAATCGTTATCACCGCGAGCGGATGCGGCGTGATGCTTCGCGACTACGGCCACATCCTCGCCGACGATCCGCTGTATGCCGACAAGGCCGCGCGGGTGGTGGCGCTCGCGCGCGATCTCGTCGAAGTCGTCGCCGACGCGTGGGAAGCGATCACCGGCGCGCTGCGGCCGGATTCGACAGCGCGGACGCTCGCGTTCCATCCGCCGTGCACGCTCCAGCACGGACTCAAGATACGCGGGGTAGCCGAGCGGCTGCTCACCGACATCGGCTACTCGCTCGTGCCGGTGCCGGACGCGCATCTGTGTTGCGGCTCGGCGGGAACGTATTCGATCCTGCAGCCCGAACTTGCGGGTCGACTGAAGGCCAACAAGCTGCAAGCGCTCGAAGCGCGCCGTCCCGACGTCATCGCCACCGCGAACATCGGATGCATGACGCACCTGCAATCGGGCACGGACATCCCTCTCCGCCACTGGATCGAGCTTCTCGACGAGGCGCTCGATCCGCAACCGCTCGCGGGCACGGCGGCGGTTCCCGCGCGCGCCGCGACTAAATGACCGGCGAGCCGCTCGCAGCCGCCAACCGACGCGCGTATCCATCTTTCCTTCCGATACCGACGCGCTGGATGGACAACGACATCTACGGGCATGTCAACAACGTCACGTACTACGCCTACTTCGACACCGCGGTGAACGAGCACCTGATCCGCGCGGGCGGCCTCGACATCCATGCCGGCGACGCGATTGGCATCGTCGTGGAAACCGCGTGCCGGTTTCACAAGTCGCTGTCGTTCCCCGAGATCGTCGATGCCGGACTGCGCGTGGCCGGTATCGGGCGATCGTCCGTCCGCTACGAAATCGCGCTATTCCGCCAGGGTGACGCCGACGCGGCGGCGACCGGCCGCTTCGTCCACGTGTGGGTCGACCGTCGCGATCGAAGGCCGCTTACCGTACCGCCCGCGGTCCGCGAGGCGCTCAAAGCGCTCTGCGTATCGGTGTCGTGACCGACGAAACGACCGTCACGCCGCGCGTCACCTGTGCCGTCATGTCGGCAGCGTTGCAGGCGTCCGCGCGGCGCCTGCTCGGCGGGTTTCTCGCGGCCGACCAGCATTATCGTGCGTCGGCAGAAGCGTACGGCGACGGGGGAACGGATGCGCTCGACCGCGCGCTCGACCTGTTCCTCGCGCGTCCCGAACTTGGATTCGTCTGGCTGGCCGAAGCCGGCGGCACCGCGGTGGGCGCCTGTGTCGTCAGCTTCGCGATCTCGACCTCTCGCGGCGGCCTCGCCGCCAAGCTGGACGACGTGACGATCGACCCGCAGTGGCGAGGAAAGGGCGTCGGTGGCGCAATGCTGACCGCGCTGGCCCGGTACCTGCGCGCCCGCGGCGTGGGCCGAATCGACAGCGGGTGTCATCGCGGCAACGACGGCGCATGGCGTTTCTACGCGCGCCAGGGCTTCAGATCCCTCGACGAAGAACGCATCGCGCTGCTGCTCTAAGCGCGAGCGCTTCGTTTCCGCATCCGCGCGGAGTCGAGGAAGAACCGCGTCACGCACCAGCTGGCGCCGCGGCCGTCGGCAACACGACGCGCGCGATCGTGCCCCCGCCGGTACGGGGCAGCAGGTCGAAGCGCCCACCATGCAGTCGCGCGATACGGTCCACGATGGCGAGACCGAGACCCGCGCCGGCCCCGCCGTCGATGCGCGATCGCGCTTCGCTCGCACGCGTGAACGGCTGCTTCAGACGCTCGACGTCGTCGTGGGCGATGCCGGCGCCGCGGTCGGCGACATCCATGATCGTCTCGCCGTCGCGCTGCGCGGTGGTGACATCGAGCGGCGCGCCGCCGTAGGCGAGGCCGTTTTCGATGAGGTTGCTGGCGACGCGCGAAACCGCCGTCGGCTTGATGCGCACCAGCGCGGGCGGTCCCGCTCGCAGGCGTACGTCGCGACCGGCGCGCGCGTACCGCTCGACGCACGCTTCGAGCTCGAGGTTGATGTCGATCGGCTCGGCGGCGATTGCCGCGTCGTCGCGTGCGAAATCGAGGAACTGGTCAATGATCCGGTCCATTTCCTCGATGTCGGCGACCATGCCCGCGTGCGCCGCGTCGTCGGCATGTTCGAGCTCGATGCCGAGACGTAGCCGGGCGAGCGGCGTGCGCAGATCGTGCGATATGCCGGCGAGCAGGATCGCGCGGTCACGCTCGATCTGGCGCAGATTACCGAGCATCGCGTTGAAGCCGCGATTGACCGCGGCGATCTCCGACGTGCCGGATTCGGGTAGCGGCGTCGGCGTTTCGCCGCGCCCGACCCGCTCGACGGCGAGACGCAGCTCGTGCAGTGGCCGCGCGAGGTAGCGCGCGAACGCGAACGCCGCGAGCAGGACCATCGCGATGATCGCCGCCGCCAGCACGATGATGCGCGTCGGAATGTCGGCGGCTTGCGATCGTGGCGGCAGCGGAAAGCCTACCCAGTACCCGTCGTCGCCCGCCTGCATGTGCACGAACAGCTGCCGGGCGCGCGGGCTGATGCGCACCTCCGTCGCCTCGCCGAGCCCCTCGCTGAGCCGGGCCTGCAATCCCTGCAGCGCGGGGCCGACCGGCGCAATGCCGATCGTCGGTCGCTCGCTTTCGGGAACGATGCGCACGCCGTACTCGCGTCCGAGACGGGCCAGGGTCTCGCGTCGCGAAGGCCCGTCGGCACCTTCGAGCGCGACCTTCAGTGCCTTCATCTGGACGAGCTTCGTGTCGTTGAACTGGTTCGCGAGCAACGCCGCGCGGTCGTGATTGAACAGCAGGAATGACGTCAGCGCGACGAGGCCCACTACCGCGACGAGGAGCACGATCAGCCGGCCGAAGAGCGAGCGGGGCCACGGTGTCACGCGACGTCGCCTTCGGCATCGGCGGGTGCCGCCGGTACGGCGTCGCTCATCCGCGTGCCCTCGGGTACGTACACATAGCCGAAACCCCACACGGTCTGGATATAGCGCGGCGCCGCCGGGTCCGGCTCGACGAGCTTGCGCAGCCGCGACACCTGCACGTCGATCGCGCGATCGAACACTTCATGATCGCGGCCGCGCGCGAGCAGCATCAGCTTCTCGCGGGCGAGCGGCTGGCGTGGGTGCTGGTGGAAGACCTTGATCAGCGAGAACTCGCCGGTCGTGAGCGTCTGGATGTCGCCGTTGCGCTCGAGCGAGCGGGCTGCAAGGTCGAGCACGTGACCGCCGAACGGCACCTGACCCTCGGTCGTCGGCGCGCCCGGCGTCGGGCGGTCGCCGTGACGCCGGAGCACGGCGTGGATGCGAGCAACGAGTTCGCGTGGATTGAACGGTTTCGGCAGGTAATCGTCGGCGCCCATCTCGAGACCGACGATCCGATCGACTTCCTCGCCCTTCGCGGTCAGCATGATGATGGGGACGGACTCGCCGGCGCCGCGAAGCCGTCGGCACACGGTCAACCCGTCTTCGCCGGGCAGCATCAGGTCGAGCACCAGCAGGTGCGGAGGATCGCGCTGCAGGCGTTTGTCGAGCTGGGACGAATCCGCGAGCGCTGAGACGAGGAAGCCCTGCTCGGACAAGTAGCGGGACAACAGATCGCGCAGGCGGACGTCGTCGTCGACGACCAGGATCTTGGGCGCTGATGGCTTGGTCATGCGCAATTAGAGCGGACGAAGGCGGCAGCGTCGGATGGCTCTCTGTAAGCAATTGTATCGTCGCAGCCCCGGGCGCAACGTCCGGTTGCAAATGGGGCGCACGCGCGTTGAACACCGGAATGACAATCATGCCCAACTGACAACTTCGGCGTGGCGGGATCGGCCCCTCGCGTCGGATGTTTCGAATCCACAACCAAGGACCCTCATCATGCGTACTCGTTTCACCTCACGTCTCGCGGCCGTCGCGGCCGCCGCGCTGATCGGCTTTGCCGGTGTTGCGGCAGCGGCTCCGCATCACGGCCATTCGGGTGGCGGAGATTTCCTGATGGGAATCGCCGCGCTCAAAGGGCAACTCAACCTCAATACGTCGCAGCAATTGATGTGGGATAACGCGGTCGCCGCCGGCAAGTCGGCGCGCGGCGCGGCGCATGCGAACCACCAGAAGGTGCGCGACACGCTGAATGCCGAACTCGCGAAGGCGGAGCCCGATCTTGCGGTCGTCGCAGCCGCAAGCGACAGCGCTCGCAGTGCCGATGCCGCGCTGCATCGCCCGGTGCGCGATGCGTGGCTGAACCTGTATGCGACGTTCACCGCCGACCAGAAGATGGTCGTCAAGAACGCGCTGCTGCAGAAGATGGCCCGGATGGAGCAGTTCCGCGAGAAGATGCGGCAGCGCCACGGCGGCTGAGTTCGCAGTTGCGAGCGGGGCCGCGAACGGCGACGCGTGATTGGCCCGGGCGCTGGCCGATCCCGCGAAGGTGCGCATCCTCGACGGTGATTTAAAAACCGCGTCGTTCGACGTGCCCGTCGCGCTGAGCGCCGTTTCGAAGGGGCAACGCGCCCGGCTCCGCTACGCGGGCGTGCGTGACTGGCTGAACGTTTGCGTCAGCGCATGGCGTTGAGCGCTGCGGCACCCAACGTCGCGGCGACCACCGGTTTCGACAGCAGCGTGAGCCCTGCCTCGCGCACGTCGCGATCGGCGCGCGTTCCGGTATCG
>JBDTNI010000025.1:0-10852 GCA_039933815.1 Betaproteobacteria bacterium | reverse complement strand
ACGGCCATCGAGCTGATGCCCGTCGCCGCATTCGCCGGCAAACGCGGCTGGGGGTACGACGGCGTGCTGCCGTTCGCTCCGGCCGCGTGCTACGGGTCGCCGGCGTCGATGAAGCAACTGATCGACGAGGCACACGCGCGGGGTCTCATGGTGCTGCTCGACGTCGTCTACAACCATTTTGGTCCCGAGGGAAATTACCTGCACGCGTACGCGCCGCAGTTCTTCAGTCTTCACCACGAGACGCCGTGGGGCGCCGCGATCAATTTCGACGGCGACCGATCGACGACCGTGCGCGATTTTTTCATTCACAACGCACTGTACTGGCTCGGCGAGTTCCACCTCGATGGACTGCGCCTCGACGCCGTTCACGCCATCATCGACCGGTCACACCCGGACTTCGTCACCGAACTCGCCGCGCGCGTCGCGCGGGCGTTCGACGATCGGCGCCGCGTGCATCTGGTGCTCGAAAACGACCTCAATCAGTCGCGCTATCTGCGTCGCGACGCGGAGGGCAGGCCGCTCGTGACGACGTCGCAGTGGAACGACGACTTCCACCACGCGCTGCACGTGCTTGCCGTGGGCGAAACCGACGGCTACTACGCCGACTACGCGGAACGGCCGCTGTATGCGCTGGGCCGCGCGCTGGCGGAGGGCTTCGTGTTTCAGGGCGAGTCCTCCGCATACCGCGGCGGCGAACGGCGCGGCGAGCCGTCCTCCGATCTGCCCCCGACGGCGTTTGTCGCGTTCGCGCAGAACCACGACCAGGTCGGCAATCGAGCGTTCGGCGAACGGCTCGCGACCGTCGCGCCCGCCGACCGGCTGAAAGCGCTGGTCGCCTGCATGCTGCTTTCGCCGCAGGTGCCGCTTCTCTTCATGGGCGAGGAGTTCGGCGCGACAACGCCGTTCCTGTTTTTCTGCGACTTCGGTCCCGAGCTCGCCGCCGCCGTGACCGAGGGGCGGCGCGAGGAGTTCGCGCGTTTCGAGCGATTCCACGACCCGGCGATCCGCGAACGCATCCCCGATCCCAACGCGCGTGCGACATTCGAGGCGAGCAAGCTCGCGTGGAACGACGCGACCGCGCCGGTCGCGGCCGGCTGGATCGCCTTCTACCGTGAATGCCTGTCGGCGCGGCGGCGTTTCGTCGTGCCACTGATGACGGCACTGACGCGCGGCGGATCGTTCGACGTCGACGACGGGCTGCTTCGCGTCGACTGGGCAGCCGCCGATGGCCGCGGCCTCGTGCTCGTCGTCAACCTCGGCGCCGCGCGTCCGGACGTCCGCATCGAGGCGGACGCGCTCGTGTACGCGAGCGCCGGCGTCCCGCACCCCGGTAACACCGGCACGTTCCCGGCGAATGGCGTGCTCGTTTCGATGCGCGCGGCCGCGACGTGAGCGACGCGCTCGCGCGGCTCGCCGCCCTGCACGGCATCGCGCTTGCCTACGACGACGCCGACGGGCGGCACCGGACGGCGTCGACCGCAGCATTGCGCGCGATTCTGGCGTCGATGCGCATCGCCGCGGTCGATGACGACGACGTGCATTCGTCGCTGCGGGCCACCGACGAAATCGCCGGCAGGCCGATTGACCCGCTGATCGTCGTGCGATCCGATCGTCGTCCGTGGAACGTTCGCGTCGCCTTGGTGGACCGGGCGCTGTCGCGGCCGCTTCGGTGGGGAATCGTCGTTGAAGCCACTGCAGACGAGGTCGACGCGAACGCCACGCGGACGGACGTCGTGCACAGGTACGGCCATCGCGCGGTCGTCGATGTCGGGCTCGATGCCGCGCTTCCCGACGGCTACCACGCGCTCACGCTGTTCGCCGGCGACGAAGTGGTGGCGCGCGGCACGCTCGCGGTGGCGCCGCCGCGATGCTATCGACCCGCAGCGATTCGAGAAGGCGGGCGTGCGTGGGGCGTCGTGGTGCAGCTGTACGGCGTGCGGTCGAACCGCAACTGGGGTATTGGCGATTTCACCGACCTGGCGGCGCTCGCTGGTCAGTGTGGCGCCGAGGGCGCCGACATCGTCGGCGTCAATCCGCTGCACGCGCTGTTCCCGCACAACCCGTCGCATGCGAGCCCCTACAGTCCGTCGAGCCGGCTGTTCCTCAATCCGATGTACGTCGACGTCGAGGCGATACCGGAGTTTGCAGCGTGCGAGCGGGCGCGTGACCACGTGGCATCGCCGGGTTTTCAGGCCACGCTCGACGCGCTGCGTGCGGCGCCGCTGGTCGACTACCCGGGCGTCGCGCGCGCGAAGCTCCACGTGATGTCGATGCTGCACGTGCACGCGCGGCGTACGAACGACGACGCGGCGCGCGCGCGTGCGTCGCACTTTGCCGAATTCAAGGTGTCTCGCGGCGATGCGTTGCAACGACAGGCACTATTCGAGGCGTTGCAGGCGCACTGCTTCGAGGCCAATCCGGGCGCCTGGGGCTGGCCGGCGTGGCCACCGGAATATTGCGATCCCGACGGGCCGGCCGTTCGCGCGTTCGCGGCCACACATGCCGAGCAGATCGACTTTTACGCGTGGGTGCACTGGCAGGCGGAAAGCCAGCGCGCAGGCGTCGCGGCGCGGGCGAGCGCGAGCGGGATGGCGGTGGGCCTTTATGCCGATCTCGCCGTGTCGGTCGATCGCGGCGGCGCCGACGCGTGGAACCGGCAGGCGCTCTACGCGCACGGCGCGAGCGTAGGCGCGCCGCCGGATCCGTTCAATCAGGAGGGTCAGGATTGGGGCCTGCCGCCCATGATTCCGAGGCGACTTGTCGACGCCGCGTACGCGCCGTTCATCGACATGCTGCGCGCGAACATGCGCGATGCGGGCGCACTGCGCATCGATCACGTGATGGGATTGCTCCGGCTGTACTGGGTGCCCTTCGGCGCGTCCGCGAAGGACGGCGCCTACGTGCGCTATCCACTCGACGCGCTGGCCGGCCTGCTGGCCCTGGAAAGCCATCGGCATCGTTGTGCGGTGATCGGGGAGGATCTTGGCACCGTGCCGGACGAAGTGCGCCGGGCATTGTCCGACAACGACGTGCTGTCGTATCGCGTGTTGCTGTTCGAGCGCGAAGCGGCGGATGCGTTCAAACCGCCGTCGCGTTATCCGGAAGCCGCGATGGCGGTCGCGAGCACCCACGACCTGCCGACGCTGCGGGGCTGGTGGGAGGGACACGACATCGCGCTGCGGGCGCGATGCGGACAGCTCGGCGCGCACGCGGACCTCGACGCGCACATGGCGCTGCGCGTCGCCGATCGCGGCCGCCTCCTGGGCGCGCTCGACCGCGCGCACCTCTTGCCCGGCGACGTGTCGGTCGCTCCCCAGGACGTGCCGACGCTGACGCCTGCGCTAGCCACGGCGGTGCACGTCTACCTGGCGCGCACGCCGTCGGCGCTCGTCGTCGTGCAGCCGGAGGACGCGCTGGGCGTACGCGACCAGGCAAACCTGCCGGGAACGGTGGACTCGCAACCCAACTGGCGCCGCAAGCTGCCGGTTCTGCTCGACGCGTGGTGGATGCCCGACGGTCCGCTGCACGCAGTGGCGCACGCGATAGGGCGCGAACGCGGCCGGGGGCCCGCATGAGCGACGCGCCGACGCCCGCTGCGCAGATGCCGCGCCCGCGGCGGAGCTGGCGCGGACGGCGCGAGCCGGTCGTCCCGTTGCCGGTGTCGGCGATCCCGCGCGCAACGTATCGGGTGCAGCTGCATCGCGATTTCACGTTCGCCGACGTGACGGCGCTGGTTCCGTATCTCGACGCGCTTGGCATCAGCCACGTCTATTGCTCGCCGTATCTCCGCGCGAGACCGGGAAGCCGGCATGGTTACGACATCGTCGACCACTCGATGCTCAATCCCGAGATCGGAAGCCGGGAAGATTTCGACCGGATGGTCGAGACGCTTGCCGCGCGGGGAATGAGCCACCTCTGCGACGTCGTTCCGAACCACATGGCCGTCATGGGTGAGGACAACGCGTGGTGGATGGACGTGCTCGAATACGGTTCGGCGTCCATGTACGCCGAGAGCTTCGACATCGACTGGTCGCCGCAGGACGCCGACCTCCTGGGCAAGGTGCTGGTGCCCGTCCTCGGCGAGCCCTACGCCCGCGTGCTGGAACGCGGCGAACTACGGCTGATATTCGAGCCTGCGGCCGGGTCGCTGGCGATCCGCTACTTCGAGCATCGCTTTCCCATCGATCCGCGCACGTACGCCCGCGTGCTCTCACCCGCGCTCGCCGAGACGGACGGCGTCGCCGGCGATGCGGCGGAAATCGTACGCCTGCTGGCGTCGATCCACGCGCTTCCTCACCGGCGGGACCTGACGCGCGCGTCCGTGGACGAGGGGCGCCGGCTCGCGGGCGCGCTCAAATGGTCGTGTGCGGCACTCGCAGCACGCAAGCCGGCGTTCGCCGAGGCGATCGAAGCCGTCGCGTCGCGCATCGGTGGCACCGCGGGCGATCCCGCCAGCTTCGAAGCGATGCACGCGCTGCTCGAGGATCAGTCGTTCAGGCTCGCGTATTGGCGCGTGGCGGGTGAGGAGATCAACTATCGCCGTTTTTTCGATATCAACGAGCTTGCGGCGCTGCGGATGGAAGACGATCCAACGTTCGAGGCGACGCATGCGCTCGTGCTCGGACTCGCCGCCGACGGCAAGATCGGGGGTTTGCGCATCGATCATCCCGACGGCCTGTATGACCCGGCCGCCTACTTCGCGCGCCTGCAACGCCGCTATCGCGAGGAGACGGCCAAGCGGCGCGCGCCCGCGCCGGGCGACGCACCGGCGGCAATCTACGTTGCGCTCGAGAAGATCACGGCGCCGCATGAACACCTGCCCGAGACGTGGCCCGTGCACGGCACGACGGGCTACCGCTTCGCGAACGTGCTGAACGGGCTGTTCGTCGATACGACGGCGAAGGCGCGTGTCGATCGCGCATGGCGCGCGTTCGTCGGCGGCGCTGCACAGACGTTCGAACAGGCGTGTGATCGCGGCCGCCGGATGATCATGGACAGCGCGCTCGCCGCGGAACTCGGCGTGCTGACGACGCGGGCATTGCGGATCGCGCGCGGCGATCGCCGTACTCGCGACTTCACGTTCAACGCGCTGCGGCGCGCTATCGAGGACATCGTCGCGCATTTCCCGGTGTACCGCACCTATGTCGACGCCGACGGCCCCTCCGCCCAGGACCGGCGCCATGTCGACTGGGCAGTGACGCGCGCGCGCGCCGGAAGCCGGACGAGCGATTCGAGTCTCTTTGAATTCCTCCACCGGTTGCTGCTCGGACTTGCGCCCGACGACGCGGGACCTGCGATGGTGCTCGCCTGTCGCCAGTTCGCGATGCGCTTTCAGCAGTTCACGTCACCGGTAGCGGCAAAGGGCGTCGAGGACACGGCCCTGTACACTTTCAACCGCCTCGTGTCGCTGAACGACGTCGGCGGCGATCCGGAGCAGTTCGGAATGGCGCTGCGCGCGTTCCACGGCGCGAGCGCCGATCGCGCGGCCGTGTGGCCCAACACGATGCTGGCCTCGTCGACGCACGACAACAAGCGTTCGGAAGACGTGCGCGCGCGCATCGACGTCATTTCAGAACGACCGGCGGCATGGCGGCTCGCCGTGCGCCGCTGGAGCCGTCTGAACCGATCCCGCAAGCACATCGTCGACGGCGAGCCTGCGCCGTCACGCAATGACGAGTACCTGCTCTACCAGACGCTCGTCGGCACGCTTCCGACTTCGCCGCTCGAAGGCGCGACGCTGGCGTCCTACCGCGAGCGGATCACCGGCTACATGGTCAAGGCGGCGCGCGAGGCGAAGGTCCACACGAGCTGGTTCGCGGTTGGCGAAACGTACGAGCACGCGCTGGCCGATTTCGTGTCCGCGTTGCTGCGCGACGGCGACGATCGCTTTCTCGCCGACCTGCGTGCGCAGGCCGCCGTCTTCGCGTGGTTCGCGGCGCCGAACAGCGTGTCGATGGCCCTTGTGAAGCTGACGTCGCCGGGCGTGCCGGACATCTATCAGGGCAACGAGATGATCGACCTCTCGCTCGTCGACCCCGACAATCGCCGCCCGGTGGACTACGAAGCGCGTCGGGCGCACCTCGCGTCGTTCGGTGCTGCGGCGGGGAGGCAGGGCGACGTCGACCGGATGGCCGCATTGTGGGAAAACCCGGCGGACGGGCGCGCCAAGTTGTGGGTAACGGCGCGATCGCTCGCGCTGCGGCGGCGGCGCCCATCGCTCTTCGCAGCCGGCGACTACCGGCCGCTGAACGCATCGGGTGCGCACGCCGAACACGTGGTCGCGTTCGCGCGGCGCCACGACGGCGACGCGGTCGTCAGCGTCGCGGGGAGGCTGTTCGCGTCGCTCGGGCTCGAGGCCAACGTGCCGCCGTGCGGCGACGCATGGTCCGACACGGCGCTGGTGCTTCCGTTCGCCGAGGATGCGCGCGTGTTCGACGCGCTGAGCGGACGGCGGGTGGACGTCACCCCGGGCCCGATGCCGTTGCGGGCGCTGTTCGCGAGCTGTCCGTGGGCGCTGCTGTACGTCGAGCCTTGCGGCGGCTGATCACGACCGAACCGGAGGATTCCTTTGGACGCAGTACTCGAGCATCTTCAACGACTCGACGTGACGCAATGGAGCGGGTCGGGTGTCATTGCGCTGCGCGTGGCGGCGATCGCCGTCGTCGCATGGATATTGACCGCGATTCTCGGCCGCGCGATACGGCTGATGCGGGCGCGCATCGCCAGCCGTCTCCACGACCAGGAGCAGGTCCGCCGCGCGCAGACGATCGAGCGGGTTCTGCGCTACCTTGCAACCGTCGTCGTCACGCTGATCGCCGTGGTCCTGATCCTGAGCGAGCTCGGGGTCTCCGTGGCGCCGATCCTGGGCGCTGCCGGCGTTGTCGGCCTCGCGGTGGGCTTTGGTGCGCAGAGCCTCGTCAAGGATTACTTCAACGGCTTTTTCCTGCTGCTCGAGAACCAGCTGACGACCGGCGACGTCGTCAAGGTGGCCGACCGCTCGGGCGTCGTCGAGGACGTGACGTTGCGCTTCGTGCGGCTGCGTGATTACGACGGCAACGTCCATTTCATCCCGAACAACCTGATCTCCACGGTGACGAACATGAGCCGCGGGTTCGCCAACGCGGTGATGGACATCGGCGTCGCCTACCGCGAGAACACGGACGACGTCGTCGCCGTGATGCGGGAAGTCGGCGCGGCGATGCGCAGCGACGACGCGTGGGGCAAGCGGATCCTGGGCGACCTCGACGTCGCCGGCGTCGACCGATGGGACGATTCGGCCGTGGTCATCCGCTGCCGCTTCAAGGTGATGCCGCTCGAGCAGTGGGCGACCCGCCGCGAGTTCCTGCGCCGGCTGAAGCTCGCGTTCGACGAACGCGGAATCGAGATCCCGTTCCCGCATGTCACACTGTATGCCGGGGTCGACAAGCAGGGGAGCGCCCCGCCGTTGCGCGTCGTGGCGGAAGGCGTCGCAGGATCGACCGGCGACGGCGACGCGGAACCGCCGCGTCGCGCCGCGGATCGCGGCTCGGCGACGGCGCCCGCTGTGTGAAACCCTCGAAGGAGCGCTCATGTCGTTACGCAATGTACTGCTGCTTGTCGTTCTCGCGGTCCTGGTGACGTTCGTCGTCGTCAACTGGGCGGCGTTCTCCGTGCCGACGTCGCTGTCGCTGGTATTTGCATCGGTCGAGGCGCCGCTCGGCCTGATCATGCTCGGCATCACGGCGTGTCTTGCCGCCTTGTTCCTCGCGTACGTCGTTTACCTGCAGTCTTCGGTCATCCTCGAAGCCCGCCGGCATGCGCGCGAATTCGCCGCCCAGCGCGAACTCGCCGATCAGGCCGAGGCGTCGCGATTCACCGAATTGCGCCGCTATCTCGACGAGCGGCTCGACGCCCTAGCGGCGGACGTCGCGTCGTCGCGCGAGCGTGTCGAAGGCGCATTCACCGAGACCGGGGCGGGCGTGCGCGCATCGATCGAGCAATCGGCGAACACGCTGGCCGCCCATCTCGGCGAACTCGAGGACCGCCTCGAGCGCCGGCTTCCCGCGGGCATTGGGACCTGAAGACGCCGGTACTCAACGACCGCCGCGCCCGCGCCGACCCTTTGCCGAGACGACCTCGACCGACAGCGTGAACGTACGCTGCTCGTTTGGCTGCAACGCGCCGACGCCGATCAGCTTTCGCGCCGTTTCCTCGCCACGGTCGTTGCGGATCGCGACGACCACCGTGTATTCCCACGCCTCGCCGTCGGCGGGATGACGAATGCTGCCCTCGATGCTGAGCGGGGTCAGCGCCGAAACGGGGTCATCATCCGGGGCACCGTCGAACCGGAGGAACTTGCGGCACGCGGGGCAGACGCCTGCGCTTTCCAGGATCGTTTCACGACAGTGCGGGCACAGGCGCGTCGAGCCGGGGGTACCCGGCCGTGCGCCGTTCATGCGGCGGTGCCGCTCTCCGTGCGGTGCGACAGCGAGTGCCTGCCGGTCTTGGCGCTACCGGCCTCGTCCCAGCCGAATTCGGCCTGGCCCCGCAGACGCGCACCCGCGGCAACGGTCAGCGATCCGGCCTTGAGGTCGCCGAGCACGACACCGCTGTCGAGCAGGCTGACCAGCGATGCCTGTTCGACGTTGCCTTCGAGCTCGCCGGCGATCGTGACCTTGTCCGCCCGGACGCTACCGGTGAGTTTCGCGCCCGATTCGATCGTCAAGTCACCCTGGACATTGACATCGCCCTTGAAACGGCCCGCGATCCGCACACTGCCGCCGCCTTCGATCTTCCCTTCGATCGTGATGTCGGCTGCGATCAGCGACTCCTTGCGCGCTATCGCGTCCCCGCGCGACGCCGTCGCGGGCGCATAGGTTTGCGCCGTCTCGGATTTCGCAACTGCGTCGAGGCGCGACGACTCCTTCGCTTCGTTGGCCGGGGTCGGGATCGGGCGTGCGGCGATGTTGTCTTTGGCAATGTTGTCTTTCCAGAGTGCCATGGCGGTTGCCTGTCGATGGATTGGAGCGATGAGGCTAGCGCTATTTGCCGGCGGAGGCAACGGAACGGCGGCAGGGATCCACTCGCCGCCCTGGCGTTGGGGCCGAATGCGCAACGGTGCGCATCAGACGAGGGGGACGGTCAGGGTCTCGATCAGTGGCCGCGTGTCCGGACGGATGCCCCGCCACCACTCGAACGCCTCGGCCGCCTGTTCGACGAGCATCCCTACGCCGTCGGCGATCCGTGCTGCGCCCGCGTCGCGGGCCATCCGCAGAAATGGCGTCAGACCTTTGCCGTACGCGAGCTCGTATGCCAGTGCGGCACCGTCGAACACGCGGGGGGCGACGGCAGGAAGCTCATTGCGCAGGCTCGCCGACGTGGCGTTGATGACGACATCGAATGCGTGGTCGCCGACGGCTTCGTAGCCGCAGCCGATGACGTTTCCGTGCGCGGCGACGTCCTGTGCAAGGGCGCGCGCCCTTGCGGCAGTCCGGTTCGCAACGACGATCGACGCCGGTTGCTGCGCGATGAAGGGCAACAGCGCGCCGCGGGCGGCGCCGCCCGCACCGAGGATGAGCAACCGGGCCCCGGAAAGCGCAACACCGAGGTTCCGCCGGATATCGTTGACGAGGCCGACGCCGTCGAAATTCTCGGCGACGATCCGACCGCCTTCGAACTTCAGCGCGTTCACGGCTCCGGCGAGCTCGGCGCGCGGACGCCGCTCGGTTGCGATGTCGAATGCGTCCAGCTTGAACGGCGTCGTCACGTTGAGACCGCGTCCGCCTCCGCGCCGGAACGCGTGAACGGCGCGGGCGAAACCGTCGACCGGCGCTTCGATCGTCGCGTACACGAGGTCCTGGCCCGTCGCGGCCGCGAACGCGTTGTGGATCAGCGGCGACTTGCTGTGCTGCACCGGGTTGCCGATCACGGCGTAGCGGTCGGTCATGAACGATTCCCTGTGGGCGACACTCGCGCGCGTATCGCGAGCCGCGGGCATCCGCAAGCCGCGGCTGCAAAGGGGGAGGGCTGCCGAGACGGTAGGTTACCGCAGCGCCGACGCAACCGCGGGGCCGGCGCGTTTGTGCCTGTTCCGCGGAGGCGCGGAAATGGTGGGTGATACCGTGTTGGACGTGGAGGGGAATTTTCGAGCCGTATCCTGACGTCGAGCGCATACTCCGGCACCTGCTGGCGCAGTGGCCGTCGACGGTGCCGGTCGCTGCGCTCGGCGGGGGGGCACTTTGCGGCGCACGCGGACACGATTCCCGCGCAGGCGTCGCTGCCGGCCGAGCTCTACGTGGCCGGATTGATCGAACTGCGTGCAGGACCGGTCGAGGCCGCGGCGCGGGCGGGCGTGCAGCCCGAAGCGTTCGCCGCGGCGCGCTGGATCAACCGCGATCACGAAGTGATACCCAACCTTTATCACGAGCCGCTTCGCCGCCACGATCCCGTCGGGCGCAAGCTGCTCGCGCTGCTCGACGGGACGCGTTCGCGCGAAGCGCCGGGTCACGCGCTGCCGAAACCGTTCGGCGGCGAGCGCGTACGTGCGCGGCTCGTCGCTGCGCCTGGCATCCTCGCTGCGAAGGCGCTGCTGGTTCGCTAGGCGAACGCGGCGGCTCAAATGGCCTTCAGTCCATGCCCGACAATCCACGCCATCGTGCACGACCTCCGACGTGACTGACCCGGCTTCGCGACCCCTCGACCTGTCCGGCATTCCGGCAGCGCTCGTCGACCGCGGGCTGCGCGGAATGCCGGTGGCCGAGCAGGTCGACGCCTTTTGCAGCGACGTCACCCAGGCGGGATTTCACGCACGCCGTTTCAACATGTCGATCGGTACGCTGCACCCGCGGCACGGGGCGCACAGCTACGTGTGGCG